>CAIUGT010000010.1 GCA_903898755.1 uncultured bacterium
CCGTTACCCGCGGTGTTGCCAATGCAGGTGAACATTGCGCACAACTCGGGGCAGGTGCGTGCGTGGGCCGCGCTTGAAATATGCCAGCCTGAAAGTAGTACGTGCGGTGTGCGCTTGCGGCAATTCGCCACGTTGCAAGAGGCGCATGAAAGCCAGTTGCGCGCGCTATGTGAATTGGTGTTGCAGTTGAATAGCGGCGCCATTGAGCATCATTTGGAATTTCACGCGGAGCACGCGGCCATTGAATTGGTGGCGCGCGGCAGTGGTGATTCATGGAAGAGTCAATTGCATGCGCGCATTGCGGAGTTGATATTGCTGCAAGGCAATGAGCAACTTCCAACTCGCGATGAATTCAACGAACAGATTGAAGGCGTGGACAAGAAAATTCTTGGTGCCACGCAGCGCGTGCTCAACGCCGTGGCTGCGCTTGCTGGCGAAGTGCTAGCACTTGATTCAGATTTGAAGCGGCCTGCGCCCGCGTCGTGGGCGCCAATTCTGCAAGAGGCGCGCGCCGATCGTGATGATTTGCTGCGGCCAGGTTGGATACAAAACATGCCGTTGAACTATCTGTTGGTCGCGTCAACGTTGATCAAGGCGCATCGCGCGCGTGTGGCGCAACTTGAAGGTGCGGGGGTGTTGCGTGCGCAACGTGATCAATTTGATGCGCTGTGGAAACCGCGTTTGTCGCAAGAGCGACCCAAGCGATGCCAGGCAACAACATGGACGCAATTGCAGTGGAGCGTTCGCTTTGCGCGCTTGTTGCCGTGGGGCGCGGGTCAGGGTTTGACGCCGCCCATTCGCGAGCGCGACCTTGAGGCGCTCTGGCTTGGAGTTTCGTAGGGCAAATTGTTGGGCAGATTTTTCTAGTCAGTTCTTATGGTCTTTGGCAGCAAATCGCTGCTGCGTTTTTTAATCCTTGCGCCGCGGTTTCTTTTTACCCTTGATGATGGCGCGCAGCCCAGTGTTTTCTCGGCGTGAGGCTTCGATATCAAAATTTTGGTAGGCGCACAACATGCGCAATGCGTCAATGTTTTCGCGCGCTTGGATTTGTTGTTGTGGCTTCAGACCATCCGCACCCAAGCAAATGGTGTACAGCGAATCAATCGCTGCCTTCATTTTGTTTTCCATCGAATTGTCATTCATCATGTGCCTCCGCCGTGAATATCCATAATAAAAAACGCCTTGGCAACATTTGTGTGCCATTGAAAGATGAATTCTTTGTCCAACGCCTGCGCAGACGGAACAGGGCGAAATGCTCTTTGATTCAGCCGGGATATGGAATAGGTTGGCGATGCAAAAAGCAGCGTAAGGCGCTTAGCGCATGCTGCGAATTTTTTGCACCGCGCGCTGCGCAAGTGGCGGCGCTTTGGAAAGTTCACCAGCTAACACATCGGGTTCGCGGCGACATTCTAGAAGCAATTTGCCCAAGTGCGCGTCTAGTTCAAAGCGCCATTTGGCGTGAAATTGCTCAAGTTCTTGTCGATTGAAGCGGCTCAGCGGATCATCAATTCCACTTTGCGCAACGGCCCAATCCACCAGGCGCGCGCCCGTGGCTTCAAAGCGATATTGCGACAGGGTGACTTCCAAACGCTTGCGCAAACTGAGAAATGGATCGGTGGCTTGCGGAGAAAGCGCGGTCATGACGGCTTCGGGTTTGTCGGAGCTGGCTTTGCCAAGCCATCCACCTTCGCGCTTCATTTCAACTTGCGCCAGCGTTGGCCGCGCATGGATCGACTGGGCGACATCCGCCACGACTTCGTTTGTAATTTCCAAATCCGCCGCGCTAGCCAATAGCGTCTTGGTTCCAATGTTTGGAAAGCGAATCCATAGCCGCTGATCTGGCTTGCCTTCGCGCGTCAACATTTCAACTTTCAAAATAGAACCAATGCCCCATTCGGGGCGTGCGTTATGGCGAACCTTGTCGCCATTATGAAATGCCGTTGTAGTCATGGTTGAATTTCAATGAGCGGGGAATTTCTCCAATGGAAAGTCCTCGCTTGATGTAGAGTGTAACCAGAATGGCACGTCCAATGCGAATTTTATTTCTTGGAGATGTGGTGGGAGCGCCTGGCCGGGCCGCGGTGGCCAAGCACTTGCCGACGATGCGTGAAAAATATTCCGCCGACGTGGTCATTGTCAACGGTGAAAATATTCGTAATGGCTCGGGAATTACGCCTGATTTGTTGCAAGCTTTGCGCGACGCGGGCGCCGACGCGGTGACGCTTGGCGACCATGTCTATCGCGATCCCAAAATAACTTCGGCGCTAGAAGATCCATCTATTCCAGTGTGTCGGCCCGCGAATTTGTCCGATCGCGCGCCAGGCAAGCGTTGGGTTCGCATTGCTGCGGCGTCGGGTCGCCCGCGCGACGTATTTGTGACCACGGTACTTGGACGGATTTATTTTCCGCTGCCCGCGGATGATCCTTTTGCCACGGTCGACCGCGTGCTGAAAGAACTTCCAGAAAAACGTCCGCTTGTGATTGTGGAAGCTCACATGGAAGTCACCAGCGAGAAGGCCGCGCTTGGGCACCATCTTGATGGCCGCGTTGCGGCGGTGATTGGTTCGCACACGCATGTGCCCACCGCGGATGCGCGCATACTTTCTGGTGGCACGGCATTTATTACGGATGTTGGAATGTGCGGTCCATGCGATGGCGTGATTGGACGCGATGCAAGTCGCGTGGTGCACCACATGACCACGGCGCTTCCAGTGCAGTATGAAGTTTCTGGCGGCGAGGTGCGCGTATCGGGCGTGTTGATTGAAGTCAGCAGCGATACTGGCTTGGCCATGAAGATTGAGCGCGTTGAAGCTGGCGATGAGCGCAAGACCTGTATTGTTTCCTGATGACGGGGCGTGTCACAAACTCCAATTCTTGGGCTGTAGATCATGCATTTTGCGCAGTTGTGCCATGCGCCACGCTTTGAATTTAGCCACGCCCTAATGAATGTTTTTACGATGGAATTTCGCAGCCAATGCGCTGAAACTCTGTCGAGCGCACGCCAATTTGTCCGATGAATACCCCATGATGAAGTGGGTTTCTTTATTTAGACCTGGTGATTGGGTAAAGAATATTTTTGTATTGCTGCCCATGGTCTTTTGGCTTTCTAGCCAAGGTCGCGACACGCCAACAGATGTTGTTACCCAAAAGTGGGGCGCGTTGGTTTTAGCATTCATTGCATTTTGCGTGACGGCCAGTGGAACGTACGCCATGAATGACGCGCTTGACGCGGGTGAGGATCGTAAGCATCCGCTGAAGCGCATGCGGCCTGTGGCTTCTGGGGCGATCAGTGCGACAACCGCAATCAGCGCTGGAGTGTTGTTGGTCATGGCTGGCGCGCTGTTGGCTTGGAGTGTCAACGCGAACACCGGCGTGATTATGTTGAGTTATGTTGGGCTGCAACTTCTGTACAACTTGTACTTCAAAGTGACGCCTTTCGTGGATGTGGCTATTGTCGCGACTGGATTTTGCTTGCGCGCGGCGGCGGGGGCAACAAGCATTCAAGTGCAGATTTCAATTTGGCTTTTGCTGTGCGTGTTCTTTCTCACTTTGTTTCTTGGATTCACCAAGCGGTTGTGCGACAAGGCTTCCGCGGAAAATGCGGTGAAACACGGCGAAATCATGAGCTGGAAATCCCGCGCAGGCTATGACACCCGCGACGAATTGAATTGGTTGTTGGCACTGAGCGCGTGCTTGGTGTTGGTGACCTATCTCATGTACACGTTGTCGGAGCACGCAAATACTTTGTATGGAAGCCGCGCGCTTGGACTTGCGCTGCTGACACCGTTTGTGGCCATCAGTATTCATCGCTTCTATCGCCGCGCCAATTTAGGTTTGTCCGACAAGCCACTGCAAACATTGATGGAGGACCGCGTGCTGTTTGGCGTAATTGGGTTGTATTTTGTTGGGGCGTATTTGTCGCTGTACTATCCGCCCATGGAGCGACTTTTGTCGTCGATGTTGTTCCGCTAGTGTGTTGGCGCGCGAAGTTGGCGACAGCGAAACACAAAGTCAAACAAACACGACTTTGCCCCGCGAATATAATTTGTCTTGCAAGCCGCTTACGGAATAATCAGCTTTGGTCCCGCGCCAGCATCAGGCGCCTTGCGTGACCCAGCAGGAGCTCCAGCGCTCATGCTTTCAACGCCTTGACCGCTTTTCATGCGCGCCGCAACGGCTTGCGCAATCTGAACAAAGCGTGATCGCAACTCGCCCAGCACTTCGCTGAGTTCGGCTTCTTCTTCAGGCAAAAGATTGCCCTTGGTCTTTTCTTGCAGCACGCCAATCAAATCAATGGCGAACTTGGCGCCCATGATGTCAACCATGACGCGGCCTTGTGGATCGGTGTAGCCACCAAGACCCCCAATCGCTTGCGAAGCCAATAAGCCCACCAAACTGCGGAAATCCGCGGGCGGCAATTCATCCTTGCCAGGCTTGGCTGGACGACTTTCTTCTTGCTGGCTCAGGCGCGCCTTCTCGGCTTGCGCTTGGGCTTTCCAATCAGAATCAACTTGAATTTCCGGTGTGTTGTCGGTGCTCATGGTGAAACAAGTATACGGCGCGTTGGCACAAGGCGAATGCAATTGATTAGACTTGTTTCAATGCGATTCAGGCGCGCAATTCAATTGCTCCATGCGGACAAAATCTTGTGCGTATGTTTTCTAACGGGGTGCATGTCGACCGATCGCACGCCCAAGGATGCAGTGGAAGTGGACTCCATGGCGTTCAGCAAAGGCAATGTTCCCGCGCATGTGAATCCAAGCATTGTGCAAATTCCAGACGCCGATCTTGAGCCGCCCAAGGTTGATAGCGACGACGCCACAGTTGATGTGGCCAATGGAAATCAAATCACAACGGAAAAAACAGATTTGGTTTCCACCGCTCCGGATGGTTCCACGATGACGCAAAAGTTGCCGGAGACAATTGACGCGCAACTTCCCATCAATCAAAGGTGGCCAATTGACTCGTTGGTGGGTCAAGTCAATGGCAAGCCGCTGTATGCCAGCGAATTCCTGAAGACTCGTGAAGACCGCATTATCACCATTGCTGCGTCTCCAAATAGAGTGCAGGCGCGCGATCAAGTTGTGCAAATGATCAGCGAGGCCTTTGACCAATACGTGAACAATTTGCTGATTATTTCCGAGGCTGAAGCCATGATTCCCAAAGAGGGACAAGAAGGCGTGCTGGCGTGGCTGAAGGATTTGCAGGAAAAGGAAATCGCCAATCGTGGTGGTAGCCGCGCCGACGCGCAGCGCAGTATTGAGGAGGAATTTCCTGGCACAACGATTGAGGAGTTCATGAATCGCCAGAAGAATCAGGCGCTTGCGGGCGATCTTTTAAATCGCCGCATTCGGCCGCGCACCATTGTGAGTTGGCGCGATGTTGAGCGTTTATACGATGTGAACAGCGCGACCTACAACCCGTTGCCAACAATTCGAATTGGTCGCATTGCCATTTTAAAAACCGATCAAGCGCAAGTGGACAAGGCCAAAGCGGAATTTGCCGCGGGTAAATCGTTCAGCCAAGTGGCGACTGATTTGGGAATTGCGGACGGCGCATTTTGGCGCGAGATTGTGATTCCAAAGGGTGGAATTGACGCTGTTCCAGACTTGGTCGATGACGTCAAGACGCGCATCAAGGGTCTTGCGTTGAACAAGGTGGACGGACCAACCGAAACCAAAACACAGTTTGTGTGGATGACGCTTATTTCATCGCAACAAGAGCCGGCACGATCAATCTTTAACACGGCATTGCAATTGCAGTTGCGCCGGCAAATTGAAAATCAGCGCTATGGCATTGAGCAGCAGCACTATTTCTCAACGTTGCGAACGCGATGGGTGGCATCCGATTTGGAAGCCATGAAATCCAGATTGATTTCGATCACCATGATTCGATATTTCAGGCAGTAAATCTGGTGCCGTGCCTGGGGTTGAAATGGTCGCGCGGTTGATTGATCAGACTCGTACACAAAGACAATTCATGAACGCAGGTTCGCGTCAAAGGCGCGCTGAATGTGCCGCACGCTTTGTGGCTTTTGCAGTTGATCCATTTCCACGGCCACCACATCAAATTGGATTTTCTTTCCGTGAAATATGCGCCTTGCAAGAAGAAGTTGAGCGGCCAGAATGAGATGCCGTTGTTTGCGCCAGTCCACGCGAAGTTCCGGCGCGTGCGTGCCAGAGCGGCGTGCTTTGACCTCGACCACAATCAACAGGTTGGTGTTGGGCACCGTGGCCAACAAGTCAATTTCCAAATGACCCAGCCGCAGATTTCGCGCGATGATGTTGTAGCCTTTGGTTTCAAGCAGTTCAGCGGCGGCCGCCTCCGCATTTTTTCCTGAGTTGATGCGAGCGTTTGATTTCTCAACAGAAAGTTTGCAAGCGCGCTTGGTGGCGCGCGGTTCCTGTGCGGGGTTGAAGTGAGTTTGCGCGTGGCCGTGGTTGATGCGCGCACGGGTACTATTTTTGCTGGTCTTGTCCATGCGTCAATTGTGGGGGCGCATTCGCAAACATCCGCAAAACATGCGGTTTTTCTTGTGCTATCTTTGCTGCACTATGGCCATTGTCATTCTTCAACATTCGTCCGATTGTCCCGCCGATTTACTCATGGATTCGCTGCGCCACCACGGGCAGCGCCTGCGCGTGATTCAATTGAACGCCGGCGGTGTTGTGCCCGCGGACTTGGACGATGTGCACGGCGTGATTTCTCTTGGCGGTCCGCAGACCGTCCATTTGAATGACGCGTCATGGATGGCCGCTGAAAAAACATTCTTGAAGATGGCGCATGACGCCAATATTCCCGTGCTTGGGTTGTGCCTGGGCGCGCAACTTCTTGCTTCCGCGTTGGGCGGTGAGACGCAAGCCATGAAGCAATCCGAGTTGGGTTGGCAAGCGGTGAAGTTGAACCACATTGGACGCGAGGACGCGTTGTTTGTTGGACAGCCGTGGTCCAGTTTAAAAATGTGTTGGCACTCCGACGAGGTCAGCAAGTTGCCCGCGGGTGGGCAAGTGTTGGCTGGCAGCGCGGCGTGCGGCATACAAGCTTTTTCAATTGGCCTTCGCAGCTACGGCATTCAATATCACCCCGAGTGGAATCGCTCGACCATTCTGAATCAGATCAATGGTTCCCTAGCCAAGTTTCAAAGCGCGGGCATTGACGTGAACGCTCTGCGTTTGCAAACAGAGGCAAACGCAGCCGAACAAGAGCGACTTGGTAGGCGCTTCTTTGACGCGGTGAACACCGTGCTTATGCCTGGCGACCGCGTGCACGAAGGTGTTCCAGCCAATCACCGCTGAATTGAACGCTCTTGGCACTGTGTTGAATGTTTCTATGTTCATGCGCAACATCAGTGCGCGCGGTGGTCACTGACCACGCGCACGCTTACGCAGTGACATTGGTGCGACCACGCGAAAGTCGCCACGTTTCAAATTGTTTCCATGGCCAAGCATTCACGCACTGTTTTGCATTGAGTCCAGCGCGCCGCGCCGTCAGAATTCCGTAGCGCAGAAAATCAAAGTGGTCGCTTGCATGCGCGTCCGTGTTGATGGAAATCATGGCGCCGCCTTCATGCGCCGCGCGAACAAGCGCGTCTCGCAAATCAAGACGCGCGGGATTGCAATTGATTTCAAGCGCCACGCCCGCCTTGGCCGCGGCGGCAATGACCAGCTTCATGTTGGGTTCAAGGCCCGGTCGACCGTTCAGAATTCGACCAGTGGGGTGGCCAATCACATGCACAAATGGATTGGCGATGGCGGCAAGCAACCGCGCGGTGGCGGCCTCTGGTGTTTGCTTCAGCGCGGTGTGCGGACTGGCCACCACCCAATCAAGTTCGGCAAGAACATCGTCAGGATAATCCAAATGCCCATCGGCAAGAATGTCCACCTCGCTGCCAACAAGAACATGAATGCCTTTTATTTTTGCTGCGGCGGCGCGAATGTTGGCCGTGTGCTCGCGCAGGCGCTCAATGGAAAGCCCGTTCGCCTGCGCGCTTGATCGGCTGTGATCCGTAATGGCAATGGCGTCAAAGCCGCGACTTTTGGCTGTTTCAATGAGTTGCGCAATGGACAGCACGCCGTCGCTGGCGGTGGTGTGGCAATGCAACTCGCGGCGAATATCGCCAATGGAAATCAACTGCTTGGTGGTGTTGCTTGCAAACTCGCCGTGACTTTCACGAAGCTCCGGTGCGATCCACTGCAAATCAAGTTTGGCGTAAATATCTTCCTCAGTTTTTGATGCGATGGGTTTCACGCCGCGTTGTTGCGGCGGAGTGGCTTCGCCGTCGTCCATGAACAATCCATATTCGTTCAGGCGCATGGATCGCTCAATGGCGCGCTCACGCAAAACAACATTGTGGTCCTTGCTGCCGGTGAAGTACATCAATGCCGCGCCCCAATTTACGGCTGGCACGGCGCGAAGATCAACTTGCAAGCCGTTGTTCAAGCGCACACTTGATTTGGTGTCGCCGGAAACAAGCACCTTGGCCACCAATGGGTGCGCGCAGAAAAATTCCATAACGGGGGCGGGGTGTTCGGTGGCCACCAACAAGTCAACATCGCCAATAGTCTCGCGGCCGCGGCGCAAACTTCCAGCGAACTCCGCTTGCGTCACTCCCTTGATGGCGCGCAATTGCGTGACAAAAGTTTCCGCTATGGGCATGGCGTCGCCCAGGCGCGCGCGGTCGCCGGCGGTCTCTAGAAACGCCAGGTTTTCCGCTATGTTTTGCAATGTTTTGGCGCCCATGCGCGGCAACTTCTCCAACGCGCCGCTAGCCAATTGCGACTTCAAGGTGGCCAAGTCCGTCACGCCGCCTTGATCCCAAAGCAACTTCACCGTCTTGGGTCCAAGACCTGGAACGCGCAGCACATCGATTAATCCAGGCGGCAACTTGGCCAGCGCTTCCTCATGCGCTTTTATTTTTCCTGTGGCCACAAACTCCTGAATCTTCTGCACGCTTGACGCACCCAAGCCATCAATTGATTTCAATTTATCTGGATCATTTTTGCAGAGGTCCGCGACATCGTCGGAAAGATCCTCCACAATGCGCGCGGCTTTGCGATGCGCCAACACTTTGAATTGATTTTCACCAAGCACCTCAAGCGCGTCGGCGATCTGGTTGAAAATGTTGGCGATGGATGCGTTGGCGCTCATCTGGAATTCCTAAAAAAGTTTCCCTGGGTTCCATGCGTGGTCGATGCGTGCGCCACCAGTCGCATACGGAGCAAATCAAATTCACGCGGAAGAAAGTAAGCGCGGCTGGCAGGACTCGAACCTGCAACCCCAAGCTTCGTAGGCTTGTGCTCTATCCAATTGAGCTACAGCCGCGTGGGCGAACAGTGTAGCGCAAGTTGCGCATTCTCTTCGCGAGGAGTTTCTTGAGTGGTGGTGGGAACAGGTTTGGCGCTGGAAGCGGGGCGAACAGGGGCAAATTCAGCGCTGTTGCCCAAAATGCGAGATGCAAACAACGGCAAAAGAATGACAACGAAAGCGGCCACGGCGCCAGCAAACCGAGGCCAGGAACTTGGCCCCTTCAACACGCCTTCGGATGAAGTTCCAGGCGGCGACAACGTTGGCACGCCAATGAGTCGCAGGTAGTACCACACACTCACAGCGCTGTTGAGCGCGGCAATGATGACAAGCGGCGTGTGTCCGGCTTGAACACCCGCCATGAACAACATTAACTTTGCCCAGAAGCCAAGTAGTGGAGGCATGCCCATGAGCGAGCCTGAACCAATCGCAAGCCACGCGGCAAGTCCTGGATAGCGACGACCAATGCCGCTGAGCTCCTCGAAACTTTCAACATCTTCGCCACGCTTTTGCAAACCAGAGAGCGCGCCAAAGATTGCGAGATTGGTGACACCGTACGAGATCAGATAAAAGAGCAGCGCTTCAAAGCCAAGGCCTGGTCCCGCGATGATGGCCAGCACCATGTAGCCCGAGTGCGAGATGGAGCTGTAGGCCAACATGCGCTTGACGGATTTTTGCAAGAGCGCGCCAATGTTTCCAAGCGTCATGGTGAGCGCGCTGATCATCCAAAGAGTGGCAAGAATTGGCGCGGGCAGACCGCCGATCACTGTTCCAGTTTCTGAAATGCCCGCGTGACCGCTCCAGCCGACTGTGTTTAAAAGTACGGCAAGGGCGGCAAAACCAGCGATCTTTGGAATGAATGACAAGAAACCGGTGACTGGATTGGCAGCGCCTTCGTAGACGTCTGGCGCGTAGAAATGCATTGGCGCGGCCGCAAGTTTGTAGCAGAAGCCAAGGATGCACAGAATTAAACCCGTCGTTCCAAGCGTGTCAATGCCGCCGCGGCCAACTTGATCGGCGAACACTTCGCGAATGGTTGAGAGTTGCAACGAACCAGTGCTGCCATAGATGAGCGCGAAGCCGTACAAGAAAATGGCCGTGCTCATGGCTCCTAGAAAGAAATATTTCACGGCGGCTTCTTGCGCGCGGCGTGTTCCGCGGCTCATGGCCACCATGATGTAGGTTGGCAAACTAGTGAGTTCAAGCGCCAAGAACAGCCAGATTAAATCGGGGCTGCCTGGAATAAGCATGGCTCCGCAAATACTGAGCAACATGAACGCGTAAAATTCACCGCGAACCACGCGCATGGGATCAAACGTGGTGGCACCGCGGGCAACGGCGTCCTCCATGCGGCGATCAATGTGTCCAACAGAAATTGCGACAAGGCCAATGCCAATCACCAGAATGATTGTCTTGATGATCTTGTTGAAGTGCGGCATGAGCACGCCGGCTTGCTCCGCGGCTTCATTGGAATATCCAAAGGCAATAGCAACAAGCGAAGCAAGCAGCGTGAGCGCGGCAAGCAGGGGAACCGAATTTCGCAGGGTCTTGCTGCGACTTAAACCAATAATGCTGACCAAGACGCTGCCACCAAAAACAATAATTTCAGGCGTCAATACAGCGATTTTTGGACCCATGGGAATGAACGAACTCATTTGGCGGTCTCCGCTTGTTTGACTGGCGCGGAAGGATTTACAAGTCCGCGCTTGGCGTTGAAGGCGTCAATCGCCGCTGGATAGTTCACCAGGACTTCCTTCACGCAGGGTTCAACCGCGTTCAAGAGTGGCTTGGGATACAAACCAATCACAAGACATGCCACGGCGATTGGCGCCAAGATGGCGATCTCGCGGAAATTTAAATCCGTAGGCAACTCGCTTGCGGCATGTTCGGTGTGACCGTCACCATGCGGTTCGCGCAATGTTCCCCAAACAATCTTGCGCAGCATGATGAGCAAATACATGGCGCCTAAAATAAGTCCAATCGCCGCCACAACCGCGTACCAAGGTCCAAGCACGCCGGGATATCCAGCGGGCTGATCATGCTCGGCCACGAACGCGCCCATCAAGCACAAGAATTCACCCACGAAACCATTCAAGCCTGGCAAGCCAACGCTTGACAGCGTGAAGATGATCATGAAGAAACTCCACACTGGCATTTTGGAAACCAATCCGCCAAGTTGTTCCATGTCCTTGGTGTGATAGCGCTCGTAGATCATTCCAATGCACAAGAACAACGCGCCGGTGCTGAGGCCGTGGTTGACCATGTACATGACCGCGCCTTGCAAGCCAATTGGATTCAGGGCGAACAATCCAAGCACAACGAAACCCATGTGGCTGACGGATGAGTAGGCGATCAACTTCTTAATGTCGGTCTGCACCCAGCACACCAAACCCATATACAGAATGGCGATGATTCCCAAGATGGCGAAGAACGTGGTGCATTCAATCGCGCCGATAGGGGCCATTGGAAGCGCGAATCGGAATACGCCGTATGTGCCCAATTTGAGCAGAATGCCCGCTAAAATCACGCTACCGCCCGTTGGCGCTTGATCATGCGCAAGTGGCAACCAGGCATGCGTTGGAAAGAATGGAGTCTTAATGGCGAAGCCAGTCATGAGACCAACAAACACCCAGAATTGTTCGCGTGCACTGAGTTGTGTGGATGAGAATTTGACCAAGTCCGCGATGGCGAAGGTCCATGTTCCTGTGCTGTCGAAGTGTCGCACTGCCACAAAGATGACGGCGGTCAACGTGAACACGCTGCCCAAGAATGTGAAGATGAAGAACTTGATCGCGGCGGGTCCGCGCATTGGACCGCCCCAAATGCTGATCAAGAAGAACATGGGGATAAGCGTGAACTCGTAGCCCACATAGAAGAAAATCAGGTCACGGCTCATGAAGGCCAACAGCATGCTGGCCTGGAGAATCATGAACCACGCGTAGTACTCGCGCACGCGCGTGGTGATGGCGCTGAAACTTCCAGCGATGGCAAGCGGGGTTAGGAACACCGTGAGCAACACCAACAACATGCTGACGGAGTCAACGCCAATTTTAAGATCAACGCCAAAGTTGCCAAGAATGGGAGTTGTGTTCAGATCAGGCCAGAAGTTGCCCGTGGTCCAATGTGGAAATTGAACAGCGAAGAGGGTGGCGGCAATAAAGGCGGCGGTGGAGCCAATCAGCGCGATCCATTTGGCGGCGCGCTGCGAACTGAGTGCGATGACCAACGCGCTGATGATTGGAAGAAGTAGAAGAAGATATTGAATCATGCTCCAACTCCACTTGTGAGCCAGCGATAGACAACCCACGCCACAACAAGGGCGGCGCCGCCAGCCATGGTTGTGGCGTAACCCTGCAAAACACCGTTGTAAAGCGGCTGAAACAGTCGTCCAAGGGCCGCCGGAATACGACCGATGCCGTTGACCATCAAGCCATCAACCACATGCTTGTCGGTGAAATGAAGAATGTGACCGGCGATCCATGCTGGTCCGCGAACGCATGCGTGATAGAACTCGTCCACGTACCACTTGTTTTCCATGGCCACAGGAATCCAGCGAATGGAATTGTGCGCCAATAGCCACGCGCGAAGTTTGTCGGCGGACTTGCGTTGCAGCAAGTGGAAGTACATGGCGATTGCAATTCCGCCAAGCGAGGCGGCGGTTCCAAAGACTTCAACCAACTGATGCGGGTTCATTCCAAAGTTCACCGCGTCGGTGACATGCGCTTGCACGCTTCCAGCGAATGCCGATGAATGCGCCATCATGACTTGCGCCCAATTGGATTCACCGCGCATTTCCATGTATCCAGGAATGCCAGTGGCGAACGCGCCAAGCATGATGATCAGGAGCACGCCGTTCATGGCCCAGCGTGGAGCATGCGGATGAAATTCATGCGAGGTTGTTGAAGTGGGGTCGGCATGCGCGCCGTGATCATCGTGGTGCGCATCGTGGTCGTCGTGACTTTCTTCGCCTGGCATGTAGAACACTGGACCAGCGCATACGCGGAACCACACACGGAACGCGTAGTAAGCCGTCATGGCCGCGGTGATTAAACCAATCCATCCAAGCCACACAAAGCCGTGGTCCTTGCCGCTGAGTGCCTGCACCAAAATGACGTCTTTTGAAAGCATTCCAGCTGAATATGGAAAGGCTGAAAGCCACAAGCATCCAATCAGCATGGTCCATGAAACAATTTTGAATCCAGGAACTTTGCGCAGGCCGGACAGTTTGCGCAGATCAAGTTGCCCTGCAAATCCGTGCATGATGGCACCGGCGGTCAGGAACAAAAGCGCTTTGAAGAAAGCGTGTGTCAGCGTGTGATAGGCCGCGCCAAAAGTTGTTCCAACACCCAAGCCCATGAACATGTATCCCAACTGACTGATGGTGCTGTACGCGAAGACGCGTTTGAAATCATATTGCGCCATGCCAATGGTGGCGGAGAAGATGGCCGTTAAGCCGCCAACCCATGCCACGGTTGCAAGCGCGTCAGGATGCAATGTGAAGAGCGGGTAGGTGCGCGCGATCAAATACACGCCCGCGGTCACCATGGTGGCGGCGTGAATAAGCGCGGAGACTGGAGTTGGTCCTTCCATGGCATCTGGCAACCAGACGTACAAGGGAAGCTGCGCGCTTTTTCCAAACGCGCCAAGCATGAGGCAATATGGAATCAGCGCCTTGTCAAAGCCACCAACACCGCGGTCCGCATCATTCCACACTTGAAAGAGCGTGTTGAATTCAATTGTGCCGTAGTTCACCCAGATCAACCAAATTCCAACGGCCAATCCAAGGTCGCCGATGCGATTCACAATGAATGCTTTTTGACCAGCGGCAGCGGCGGCTGGTTTTTTGTAGTAGTAGCCAATCAACAAATAGCTGGCCAAACCAACGCCTTCCCAGCCTAAATACATCAAAATCAAGTTGTCGGCCATGACCAATGTGCACATGGCCAGAATGAAAATGCTGACGCCGTTGAAGAAGCGCGCGTAGCCCTTGCCAACATCGGCTTCCATATATTCAGTCGCGTAAATGGCGATGAGCGTTCCAAGGCCAGTGACAAAGAGCAACCAGAACAGTGTGAGGCTGTCGACATACACGCTGACATCCGCTTGGAGAGAGTGCCACTTGTCTTGATTGCCCCAGCTGAAATTCATCCAGTCCCACAAGTGCACAACCACGGGCGCGCCAGCGTCGCCGCGCAGGAAATATAATTTCAGCACAAGCGCGAATGAGCCCGCGAGCGCGAGCACCGTGATCCAACCTGGAAGTTTGCTTTTTACGCGCAACGCGCAGCACAAGCCGGTCAACACAACGGAAATTGCGGGAAACAAAAGTATCAAGCCGGTCCATCCAAGTTCAGGCGATGGGATGGCATTGACAATGGCGGTGACCACGGCGTGCGCTGGTGAATCTGCGTGTGTGTCGGTGATTGAAAGCATTGGAATCATTCGTGCAACTCCGACCACGCCTCTGAACTCAGCGTTTCTTTGCGGCGGAATAGAAGAATGACAAGTCCAAGCGCAAGGGCCGCCTCAGCCGCCGCGATGGTCAATATAAAGATGACAAAGATTTGTCCGCCCGTATCCATTCGCATTCTTCCAAACGCAATAAAGGCCAAGGCAGCGGCTTGGAACATGATTTCCGTGCACAAGAACATGAGAATCATGTTGCGTCGCACAAGAAATCCAACCAGTCCAATGGTGAAAAGCAAAGCGCTCATGGCCAACGTGATGGTGACCGCATGAGAAGCTCCATATTGACTGACCGCTAAAAGATGTGTCATTGGCGGCCTCCAGGAATTGCTCGCTCGTGCTCTGGAACATCAAGCACAATGCGGCGAAGACCAGCTGCGTCGCGCACTTCGTCCTCGCCAAATTCAATTTGTCGACGCGCCAACACCACCGCTCCAAACATAGCCATGAGCAAGATAATGCCTGCCAATTCAAGGCTTGCTGGATAGCGCGCCACAAGATCAAGACCAACCATTTGCGTGTTGTCGATTTTGCCCGCGGCATCGACGGCGATATTTTTCATTGTGCCGTCCGCTTGAGTCACTTGGGTTTGCACAATACTGCCCTGAATCGAGGCGTTTGGTGCAACTGCCACGGAGACGGCGGTGGCATCACTGCGCTTGACGATATTCAACAAATGCTTGGGCATCATCACCAATGCGTCAGCTTGTTGGCGCGACACTTTTTGTTCAAGGCTTGACTCCGCAAGAACGGCGGTGCTTGGAATGCGCTCAACAACTGCGGCCAGCGTGCCCAGCAAAATAAAACCAACCAGCACCGCGGCCATGGGCTCGCGCGGAACGCGGTCGTAATCGCCGTCATCATCAATGTGACCAATGGAGTCGCGCGGACCTTGATCCGCAAGCATGAGCACAAACATATAGGTGATCAAGATGGCGCCGGCGTAGACAATGATGAGCGCAAATGCCATGAATTCCGCTTGTAAAAGCAGGAAAATGACGGCGGAGGCAACCACGGTGACAATGAAATACAACGCCGCGAACACCGGCCGCGGATGCGTGATCACGCGCACGGCGGCATACAAGCCAATGACCACAAGCGCAATGAGAAGCGCAATTGGAACGCCTGCAGATGGCGGACCCGCGAGTCGCAAGGCTTCACTGATAAAGAGTCCCGCGCCAGCGAGCGCAACAACGGCTCCGCCGCGGCGCAGCGATGGTTTGTTTGGTCGCAAAACATAAAGCAGTCCAACTGCTGCGACAGCGCTTGCGATGTAGAAAGGTAGAAGTGGCATTGAGTGTGGGAGTGTGATTCGCGTTCAGTGCGTTTGAATTTTGTGAAGTGAATCGCAGGGATCCTTCCTGCGGTGAGCGAGGGAGAGTATGCGGCGCATGGGCGGCTCGCAAGCAGTGGAAGTGATTTTCTCTAGCCATATGGTTTCAGGGAGATTTGCTCCGAAGTCCGCGGCGCCGATCCGCTGATTTGCTGTCGCTTTGACTTGGAAATTTGCGGGAAAACATGTTGGAGGTGGGTTGGCGCTTGATTGGGAATTCAGCGCGTGCGCCCCATTCAACCAACCCAGTCCGAGTGGGTTACATTGCCCACATGAACTCGCAGTGGTGGAAAGTTTTGCCGAACGCCATCACCTCGGTGAGATTGCTTCTTGCCGCAGCGACCCTTGTGCTTTTGGACATTCTCAGTCGAACGCCGCTCATGGATCGCGGCGCGCTGGGTTGGTGGGTGTGCGCAATATTTGTCACTGCGGCGCTATCCGATGTGCTGGATGGTTGGTTGGCGCGGCGCTGGAATGTGGTCACCGCGTATGGCCGCGTGATGGATCCATTTGTGGACAAAGTTTTAATTCTTGGAACATTTATTTTCTTGGCGGGGCCAGGGCTTGCAGGTGGCGCGCCCGAATTACGAATTGTTGGCAGCGGCGTTGCCGCGTGGATGGTGGTGGTCATGGTGGCGCGTGAATTGTTGGTGACCAGCGTGCGCGGATTTCTGGAGGGTTTGGGAAAGCCATTTCCAGCGGATCGATTTGGCAAGGCGAAAATGTTGATGCAAAGCGTGGCGGGTCCATGGTGTGTTTTTGCCGCCAGCGAAACATGGATCATGAATTATGATTTTTGCCGCGTGGGGCATCAAGTGGTGTTGTGGATGGCGGTGGTTCTTACGGCGCTGAGCGGCATTCCAGCGTTGTGGCGTGCGGCAACGTTGTTGCGCGCTCCCGAAAATAAAAATCGTAATGACAATTCCAAATGAAGCGGGACCCATTGATCACCATTGAGAATCAGTTTGAATTTATGGAGACGCAATGGGCTGGTTGAAACAAAGAAGTTCAATGACCGCCTCGGCGTTGTTGCGTTCAATGGGCGTTGTGCGTTGGTGCGGCGTGACGGCCTGTGGGCTTGGGCACATGTGGCCGGCATCGGGCACATGGGGAAGTCTTCCGCCGGTGGTTTTAGCAGCAATTTTGGCTTGGTTTGGAGTTTCCCATTCCGTGTGGTTGGCCACCATGTTGGCCGTTGCGTTTGTGGCAACAGTGCTGTGCTTGGTGTGGGGCGACGCCGCCGAGCGAGCCATTCGCAAAAAAGATCCATCGCAAGTTGTCATTGACGAAGTAGCGGGTCAAGCTGTCGCGCTGCTCTTGGTGTGGACTCCCGCGCTTGCCGCGGGTGGCATGGCGTCATTGCATCACGGCCTGATCACCGCAGGCAGCGCGTTTCTTTTGTTTCGCGCGTACGACATTCTGAAGCCGCCACCAATTCGCGGCTTGCAAAAATTTCACGGTGGCGCCGGAATTGTCATTGATGATCTTGCAGCGGGGCTGGCCGCGGGACTCACTCAGTTGTTGTTGCGCGCGCTGTTTGCATGAATCGACGTGAAGATTTCAAAATCGTTTTTCAAAAACGTGAAATCAAATTTGAACTATTGACCGATTGCATTCGCTTGCTCATCGCGGTCCATGGTGGATGGCGCGTCTTCCTTCTTGGGCCGAATCAACATCATGGTGACAAATACATAAATGCTTGTCACGGCCATCATGCCTGCAAGAGTGACTTGCGTGCCTTCTCTACCTTGTTGATAGAGATACCACGCGCGATTGCCAAGCAGCAACGCGCCAACAATGGGCATGATCATGGCCAGGTGAATTCCAATCATGCCCACTTTGTAGTTGCGCTTGAGCAGGAGGCTCATGATGGTCAGCAATAAACTTAAAACGGCCAAAATGAAAGGCAAAAACGCGGCTCCCCAGCCAGTTTCATTTTGTGTTGTGAGTTTGAAACCCAGCATGGCGGTTCCAAAAAGCAGAATGGAATAACTGAGCGAGATGAGTGCGAACCAAATGGTGCGAAGTGGGGGCATGGATAATTTCCTTTGTTTAGAGCGGGCGATCTTTTCTCATATCGACTTTTGCTTCAAGAACTGTCCGAAGATTGCACATATACCAGCGCCAACTTTCAGCGTCATTGGCTGCGACCAAAATCATGTCCGAGTTGTCAAGAAATGGACCGTGGCGGTGAATCACGCGCGCGCCTTCTTCAGCCTCTGGTGTCACGACCCATTCAATTGGAACTGAATCATCGTCCAGGCCAACGGGCCAGCCCCAAGTGACTTTGCCGCCTGGGTCGTAATCAAGAATGGGGACTTCAAATGAGCGGCGGAACTTGGAGTCCCATCCCAACTTCATGGTGCCGCCTTTGCGTAGATCAACTTCAGCGGCAAGCGTAAGCCAGCGGGTCAATCCGTCTGCCGTGGTGAGGCACGCAAAGACATCTTCATGATGCGCCGCGATGGTCTCCTTCAGCGTGATCCAAATTCCATTGTTCTCTTTGCGTACCACAATGAAAGCCTATCTCAGAGTTGAAGTTGTGGCGCGACGGCATATGTGGAGTTTGGAATTACGCCACGTCCTTGGATGATTTTTCAGGCGCCGCTGTTTTTGTATTGGAGGCAAAAAAGGATTGCGTGATAAATCCAACAAAACCAAGCACAGTTGTGGCAAAGGCCCAGGCTGTAAGCCGCGGCGAATCCGCTCCCCACAATTGAGACAGTCCCCATGAAATCAACAAGCTGCCTGCGGTCGCGGTGACAGCGATCTCGGCGCTGCGGCGCATGAAAAATCCAAGAAACAAACCGGCGACGCTGGCGGCAAGAATTGATGCGCCAAAGAGTGTGCGCTCTGGTGAATCAAGGGTGTTCCAAAATCTATTGTACGCGTCAAGCGTCTGGTCCTTCAGAGTCAGCGCGTCGCTTCCATTTGGTGTCCACGCAGCGGCAAGCGCTTCGGTCAGGCCAGCGGCACGATTTTCCGCGATGGCTCTTGCTTGATCGGATGCAATCAAACCACGGTCAATGATGGCGGCGGAAATAATTGCCGCCACAAGCCCCGCGACAATCATGACGGTGATCGCAAGAGCGAATCGATACGCCAGCAACGCAATGATGACACCGGCGAACGCGCCGATGATGGCGCTGCCCCAAGGCGGTAGCCAGGTAATGCCCATCCATTCGCTCAACACAACCCCGGCGGGAATTCCGCCCACAAATCCAGCCACCGCAACCGCGCGTCGAACAATGCGGCCGCCAAATGCCCACAGTACGGCACCGCTGCCAATCGACAGAAAAGAACCAATCCAAGAAAGCGCGAGCATTGGAATTAACACATTCATCTATCGGCTCACGGCTATGCTGATCGCCACTTCATGAATGATTTTGCCTCTCAATCCCGCAAAAAAGATGCTGCAGCAGCGCGTGATGTCTCCGCGCACACGGGTTCGCAATCTGCACATGAGGGTCAAATGTCCAATTCTTTAGCCAATGAAAAAAGTCCGTATCTATTACAACACGCCTTCAATCCGGTGCCGTGGTATCCGTGGGGCGACGCGGCCATTGCGCAGGCGCGGCTTCGTGATGTGCCGCTGTTAGTGAGCACTGGGTACAGCACGTGCTATTGGTGCCATGTCATGGAGCGCGAATGTTTTGAGAACCCCGACATCGCGCGCTTGATGGGCGAGAAATTTGTGTGTGTGAAAGTTGATCGTGAGCAACGTCCGGACCTGGACGCGCTTTGGATGACCGCGTGTCAAGTGTTCACGTCCATCACGGAAGGAAGATCAAGTGGCGGTTGGCCGCTGCATGTATTTCTGGAACCGAAATCGCTGCGTCCATTTTTTGCGGGCACTTATTTTCCGCCCACGCCAGCGCATGGAAGAATTAGTTTTCCTCAATTGCTCATGCGCATGTCGGACGCGTGGCTTCACAAGCGCGCGAACATAGAGGCGCAGGCCAACGAACTCACGCGCTTGGTTGAACAAGAATTGCAACTGGCTCCGCTTCGCAAGCCGCTTGATGAGGAGATGGAAATAAACACCGTGCGCGCGTTGCTGACATTTCATGACGCGGTCAACGGCGGATTTGGTGGCGCGCCTAAATTTCCACAGCCATCGTTGCCGTTGTTTTTGCAAGCCGCGGCGGGGGAAATGGCTCAATTCGCGCTGGTTCGCACGCTTGATGGCATGGCGCTTGGCGGTGTGCGCGACCAACTTGATGGCGGCTTTCATCGCTACGCGGTGGATGCGACGTGGACCGTGCCGCACTTTGAAAAGATGTTGTACGACCAAGGCCAGTTGCTTTTGTTGTACGCGCGGCAAGCGCATGTGGGTGGTGACGAATTTTTTACGGCCGTCACATGCGAGCTCGCCGAATTTCTGCTTGACGTCATGCGATTGCCTAGCGGTGGTTTCATGGCGGCCATTGACGCGGAGGTGGATGGGCGCGAGGGTCTGAATTATATTTGGTCCAAGCATGAAGTCACACGCGCACTTGAACGAGCCGGTCTTGAAAAAGATGTGCCACTAGCCGTCGACGCGTTTGGTTTGAGTGCCTCACCCAATTTCCGCGACCCACACCATCCGGAAGATGAGCCGAAATTTGTTTTGGCATTGCGGGCGCCACCTCTGGAACTCGCCACAAAAATGAATGTGGAACTTGCGCAGTGGTGGACGCGCTACAACGCTGTTCGACAAGCGTTGTTAGCGGAGCGCGCTCTGAGGAAATTTCCGCGCATGGACGCCACGCTGATCGCGGGTTGGAACGGTTTGGCCATTGAAGGTCTTGCCGAAGCTGGTCGCTTGTGCAACCAACCGCGCTGGATTAAAGCCGCGGCGCGCGCGGCCGATGATGTGTTGACGCAGTTGCACGCAGCGCCGCCAAGTGCCGCGGCCACGATTTCCAAGACGACTACGCAAAGTGACACGCTGTATCGCTCGGCCAAAGATGGTGTTGTGAGCAGCCCTGGTTTTCTTGAGGATTACGCATGTTTTGCGGCAGGTTTGTTGGCGTTGGCGCGGGCCACGAATGACCCGCGTTGGTTGGCGCATGCCACGATCATTGTGCAAAGCGCCTGCGAAAAATTTTGGCGCGCAGATTTGGGTTGGGTGGAGGCGCTGGCCAATGACAGTGGGCGCATTATTTCCATCAGCGGCATAGATGATGGCGCGGTTCCATCTGGCGCGGGAGTGATCACGCAATGTTTGGTCACGCTTGCGCAGTTGACAAAAAATAATTCGTGGGCGGAGCGCGCTTTCGCAGGGCTTGACCGTGCAAGCGGTGCCATTGCGCAGAAGCCAACTTCGGCGACGCGTTCCTTGATGGCGGCGCGCGAGTTGCGCGAGTTGTTGCCTGGTCGTGTGCCTGGGGGCGCCGCGCCTACGCCGGTTCGCATGCAACTTGTCGCCATGAATCATTCATTTGATGAATTTGAATTGCGTCTTGACATTGACGCTGGTCATCATGTCGCGGCGCATGAGATTGCCGCGGTTGGCGCCAGTGGGGTAGTTTCTGAAAGCGCACTTCCATCAGTGAGCGGACTGGATATTTCCGCGCGCGATAGTGGCGTGACGTTGAAATGTATTTTTCCAAACGCGTCGCTCCGCAGTGATGGTTCGCAGTGCTATCAAGGGCGTGTCGTCATTCTTGTCAGCGTGATCACGCCACGGCCAACGCCACGGCCACTGCGACTGGGCGTGCGAATGCAGATTTGCACAGACCTCTCATGCTTGGCGCCAGAGGATCGACTGATTGAAGGGTGATTGAAGCCAAATGAAAGGCATTTTCGAAAATATAAAAGTCTCAATCGCATAGCCAAAAAATATTTTAAAGTTGCATGCCGCTTCTCAAATCCAAAGCACAGTGGATCGCCTGAAACTTTCTATGCTCATCAAACATGAAACGAATCGCGCTTATCTCCACTGGCGGAACCATTGAAAAAACATACGAGGAACTTGGCGGCACGCTGAAGAACCATGTCAGCGTGCTTGATGTCATGTTGACGCAACTGGAATTGCGCGGCGTTGAATCCGTGACGCGCGTGGCGTTGATGAACAAGGACAGTTTGGAGATGAGCGATGCCGACCACGACTTGATCGCCGCCGAAGTGGTGAAGCAATGCCAGAGTCATGACGGTGTTATTGTTGTGCATGGAACCGATCGTCTAGCCAAAAGTGGCGAGCGCGCATTGGAGCGATTACTCGCCAGTGGCGCGCCAATGAAGCCCGTGATTTTTACTGGAGCCATGCGGCCATGGGAACTTCGCAAGACTGACGCAACGCAAAATCTCACTGAGGCTTTGCTTGCCGTGCAAATTGTTGCCCCCGGCGTGTATGTGGTGATGCACAATCATGTATTGCAATTTCCTGGCGTCATCAAAGACTTGGGCAGCATGACGTTTGTGAAAAAAACATAAATTCAAATTCAGTAGGGCAGTGGAGGCGTCATTGATCCGCATGTGAGCCTGATCCCCAACGGCGCGCGTTGACTTTCAAGCATCTCGCACCCAGTCATCGCACGCTCTTATGGATATTTCTTTACACTCGTGCCACCTATGAGCACCCCCTATCGAATCGCGCCGATTGAAACCAAGGGAATTCCAGCAGGAATTCCATATATCGTTGGCAATGAAGCTGCCGAGCGCTTCTCGTTTTACGGAATGAAAACCATTCTTGTGGTGTTCATGACGCAGTATTTGTTGTCGGCGCAGGGGCAGCCCAACTACATGACTGACACCGAGGCGCGCGAATGGATGCATCTCTTTGTGGCCAGCGCGTATTTCTTTCCAGTCATTGGCGCCATCATTGCCGACGCGTTCCTTGGCAAGTACGTCACCATTCTCGCGCTCTCCATGGTGTATTGCGCGGGCCATTTGTGCTTGGCGTTGATTGACATGCCTTCGGCCGCGCTTGCCGCAACACTTGATCCCAAAGGGTGGATGGTTGCTGGACTTGTGCTCATCGCCATTGGCTCGGGCGGAATCAAGCCGTGCGTCAGCGCGCATGTGGGCGATCAATTTGGACACGCCAATAAACATCTCATCGAAAAAATATTCGGCTGGTTTTATTTCGCCATCAACTTTGGTTCTTTCTTCTCCACGCTACTCACGCCATGGCTGCTTAAAAATTATGGAGCGGGTTGGGCATTTGGAGTCCCTGGAATTTTAATGGCGTTGGCTACGTTTGTATTTTGGATGGGTCGCAACAAATTCACGCATATTCAGCCGCGCGGCTTGCGATATTTCGGCGAGACCTTTGGCATGTCGGGATTGAAATCAATTTTCAAGTTGGTTCCACTGTATTTATTCGTGGCCATGTTTTGGTCGTTGTATGACCAAGGCGGCTCCGCGTGGGTGGAGCAAGCGCAGCAGATGAACTTGCACTTTATGGGCATCATTTGGCTTGAAAGCCAAGTGCAAGCCATCAATCCGTTGCTCATTCTTATTTATATTCCACTGTTCGCATATGTGATTTATCCACTGGCGTCCAAGGTTTTTAAACTCACGCCGCTGCGAAAAATTTTGATTGGCTTCGCGTTGACTGTGGTTTCATTCTCCATCGCCGCGTATGCGCAGGGCTTGATTGAAAAAGAAGAGGCGCATTTTGACGAGACTATTCTTCCCATGGTGTTGCGCGGTGATGTGGATGTTGCCGCCACATGCAAAGCCATGCGGCTTGAGGAGCAGAACTCTTGCGCGGTGGAGTTGGAGACTGTATGTGCGCAGCCAAGTGATAAGCCGCCATACACCGCCATGGCCAAACCCATCATCAAAGCTGGCGTGGCTGTTATGAAAGACGGGACAACGCAACGCGCCAATTGGCCAACGGTGGGTTGGCAACTTCTTGCGTACGTGGTCATCACCGCCGCGGAGGTGTTGGTGTCCATCACATGTCTTGAGTTCAGCTACACGCAGGCTCCGCCACAAATGAAGTCGCTCATCATGAGTTTCTATTTGTTGTCTGTGTCGCTTGGAAATTTATTCACCGCCGCGGTGAATCGATTCACCATGGATGCCAACGGCAATTCCACGTTGGTTGGAGCCAATTACTACTGGTTTTTCACGAAATTGATGATTGGTGCCACGGTGCTGTTTGTCTTTGTCGTGGTGCTATACAAACCTCGCGAATATTTGCAGGACGATCCCAGCGCGGCGTCCGCGCAGTGAGTGGCGCGAGATTTTTGTGAGCATCGATCCGCACCACGCCAATGCCGCGCAGCGTTTGATCTGGCTTCGGCGCCCGCCACGAATTATTGTGGGCAGCGAGCCCTTTGTTGCGGCGTGTGAAACGAATCTCATTGATGACACGTGGAGCGAATTGTGCCAACGCAATCCCAAGCTCAGCGACGGTCCGGTTTTTCATGTTGTGGGTGTTCATCGCGACGGCCACGGCGGCGCCACCATTCATGTTGTTCGCACCACCTATCGCATGAACGCGGTGCGGTTGGCAGGAATTCAAAGTGGATTTGTAGGCCTTGGCACTCGTGCGGTCGCTCACTGGAATGAAAAGTGCTTGGTGGGTTTACGCGCCGCAAATTGCGCCAGCTATCCCAATCAGTGGGAGTTCGCGCCCGCGGGCAGTGTTGAGCCGGATGAAGACCCCGCGGTTGGGATTGAGCGCGAATTGTTGGAGGAGTGTGGCGTGCAAGCCAAGAACCGCGCCATCGCGCACGCTTTGTTCCTTGATCCAGTGGTTGCCACGTGGGAAATTGCGCATGAACTTGCCATGATTCAACCGCCCGACGCGCCGCCCAATTGGGAATATCAAAACCTTGAAATGGTTTCTGTTGCGGACATGCCTGAACCCATGTCCGCCTGCACTCGGCAAATGCTTGAAATTGCGCGGCGAATTGTTGGAAATTCAGCTGCTCAGAACTTGCAGTGAAATGCAA
>CAIUGT010000011.1 GCA_903898755.1 uncultured bacterium
ACATTCCTGCCTCTGCAAATAGCGGCGTTTCTGCTATCGCGGGTGGTCAATACCACACCATCGCTCTGAAAGGTGGCGCGGTTCTGGCTTGGGGTTACAACGATTTCGGTCAATGCAACATTCCTGCATCTGCCAATAGCGGCGTTTCTGCTATCGCGGGTGGTCTCTACCACACCATCGCTCTGAAAGATGGCGCGGTTCTGGCTTGGGGTTACAACGGCTTCGATCAATGCAACATTCCTGCCTCTGCCAATAGCGGCGTTTCTGCTATCGCGGGTGGTGCCTTCCATACCATTGCTCTTAAATATGGCGCGGTTCTTGCTTGGGGTAGCAACAACTACGGTCAATGCAATATTCCTAACTCTGCCAATAGCGGCGTTTCTGCTATCGCGGGTGGTGTCTACCACACCATCGTTCTTAGCCCATTTAAAGACTGCAACAACAACGGCATTCCCGACCCCTTTGATATTGTCGCAGGCGCAGCTGACTTAAACCATGACAATATTCCAGACAGTTGCCAAGGCGCAATCGAATACGACATCACATCTGCGTCACTCGGCGTGCCAACCGCAAATGTTTCCGTAAGCACAACCTTCACCAACTTGGTTATGCCTGACAACTTTGCGGATGTGCCTGTTGTTATTTCCGCCAAAGGCGACTTTGATGCAAGCAATGAATTTCTTACCGTGAAATTAAATGGCGTCACCATGCAGCGCGTGTTTGAAAGTGGCGGCGCGAACTGCGCAACTGGCGCAGGCATTAGCACCGCCACCGTGCAAATTCCATTTGCAACGTTCGCCAACGCAGTTGCGGTTGGGCAACTCACAATTACGCTGCTGCCTTCGCCCGCTGTGACTGCCAGCGAATGCGGCACTGGCTTTATGACGGTGCAACTCAAGTATGTGGGCATTGGCGCAAGCGGCGACTGCAACAACAATGGATTGCTTGACACGCGCGACATTGGCGCAAATCCTTCGCTTGATCGCGACCGCAACGCGCTGCTTGACGCATGTGAAATGTCGTCGAATCCGTTGCTTGATTGCAACCTGAACAGCGAACTTGATTCATACGACATTGCTATGGGCGCGCCAGACGATGACCTCGACACGCACCCCGACCAATGTCAATACGACAAGGGCGACCTGGACTTGAACGGTTCAGTGGACACCGGCGATGTCAGCATTGTGCTGTTGTATTACGGCGAAGTGAATCCGCCGTTTGGCGACTTTGACGGCAACGGCATTGTTGACACCGGCGATGTTTCATGGCTGCTGCTGAACTTTGGTTTAGTGACTTGGCCGTGATGTGAATAATCGAAACGCCTGCAACGCATTAATTGCAAGCACCCATGCTTAGAAGCACCAGCGACACATCGCTGGAATCAACTTCGCCCGAGCCGTCAAGATCAGTTGTGCAGCCTTCGCATATGCCAAAGTCAAGAAGACAGAGCGACACGTCGCTGGAATCAACTTCACCTGAGCCGTCAAGATCGCCAAAGCATGGAGCGGATTGCGCGCCCAGGAATGGAGCCACCGTGCTGTCGCCGCTCGCAGCGAACGGCGATGCTTGTTGCACCAGGAATACATCTTCGCTGCCGTTGCCGTCCAAGTTTCCTTTGGCAACCAAAGTTGGATTGTTATTGCTGATCACCGTGGAATCACCAATGGAAAGCGGATAGCCAGCGCCCAGTGTGTTGATGTTGATCAACGCAGCTTGGCTACTTGTACCAACAGTGTTATACACCGCGACTACATCTTTTATGCCGTCGCTGTTCACATCAACCAGGGCAAGATCAAGTCCGCCGCTGGAACCAGTGGGAGCAATGGGTGTGGCGCCGGCAAAGCTTGCGGCGCCACCATTGTTGCGGAACAACGCAAACACGGTTGGTTGAGAACCAGCGCCGCCAGATTGCGGATTGCGATTGGCCGTGACAATGTCAGGCAAACCGTCGCCGTCAATATCTGCGATTTGCATAGCCACTGGTTCACCAAGAATTTCAAATGGCGTTTCAGCGTTGAAGCCGTTGGTCGTACCGCGCACCACTTGCAAGAAACCAGTTGGCGTTGTGGTGAGCGCGCCCGTCAAACTTGCGGCGCTGGTGCTGCCAGCCGCGGTGACATCGGTGAGATCATCATCATCAATATCGCTGCTGTGCACAGTGCGTGGAACGCTGGACAGCGGAACATTGGTTCCAGTTCCACCACCAGAACCAAAGGTGCGCAAGTTGCTTGAAGAAGTTCCAACTGCAAAACTAGAACTGGTCACCATGAAACGACTGGCGCTGCCTGGCTTGATTTCACAAACACATGTTGCAATTTCGCCAACAGGAAGTGTGACCACTGCGCCCGCGGTGAAACCACTTCCATTGTTGATGTACACGCGAATAGTTCCATCGGTGAGACCAACAACAACATCGTTTCGTGTGCCGTCGCCGCTGAAATCACCAACAGCAAGCGCGGTTGGTGTCGCAGGCAACGCCTTCAGAATGCTTGTCGCACCCAAGTTACCCAAGCCATCATTCATAAGCACTTGCACAAGACCGGTTGAACCAGTTTGCACTGCAAGTGCAATGTCATCAAAGCCATCATTGTTAAAGTCCATTCCTTCAGCCGCAATCGCAACGCCGCTGGCACTTGCACCAGTGGTGCTGCTTAAGTTGGCCGCGCTTGGCATTGGCAGAAGGCGCAAAGAAAACACGGTGCGGCCGTTCACATCACTTGGCACCAACGTAAGAAACTTACCCACTGGTGGCGCAATGTCAGATTGCAAAATGTCAAAGAAACCGTCGGCTGTTCCACAGGTGAGCACTGGCGTATTCAAATCCTCAGGGAAGCCATTCGCTCCAGAAACCACCATCATTCGACCAGCCAACTTGGCAATTGTGGTTACCTGCAAAAGTGGGGCTGAAGCCGATTCACTTGTTGGCACGAACGCCACCATGGTGCTTCCTGGCTGAATATTAATTGTTCCGGCATAGGCCTCGGTGCAATCATTGTCCACGCTTGGCGCGGCAACTCCCACCGTGGCAAATCGATTCATGAGCACACCGCTATCGGGGCCAGGAGTCTGAAACTGATAAGACCCACCGACTATCCAAGCCCAAGCACCAATATCCTGCCATGCACTTCCGCTTTGAATCAGAAATGCGTCTCCACTACGGGGCTCTGTACCGCAAGACAAATATTGGCTTGAAATAATTGCCAAGGCCTCATGGTTGGTCGCACATTCCACGGATGTGATGCCGAGCGAATTCACAGGCCAAGGCGCGGGATCTTCTGGCAACTGCCACCATGCAACCGCAATACCAGCATTTGTCAAACCAACAGTGCCTTCGCTACTGCAATCGATTTGTTCAAAAGTACCTGGAGCCGGAGTCCACATTGGGTTGAATTGCGTCACCGTTCCGTCATTGTTCAAAGCGGCCAAGTTGGCTCCCGATGCGGAAATTTGTTTGACATTGTTCAGGCCTGCCGGCACCTCAAGTGGGAACGAAAATCCCATAATTTCAAGACTGCCCCAGCCGACCACGGTTCCATCTTCCTTCAGCGCAATGGTATTGCCATTGCCGGCCGCAATTTCTTTAACGCCAGAAACTGGAACGCCATTGATCTGCGCATAGTTGGCCATGGAAATCTGTGTTCCAGGCGTCGCACCATTGGTGCTAGGAAAATTAATTTGACTGCCAAGTTCATCGGTGCCCAAGCACTGGCCCTGTGAATTGTCGCCCCATGCAACCACACAATTTTGCAATGGAGTACCAACCCAATCAGCGCTGGACGTGGCAACAATTGCGGCGTCATGCGTCTTTCCAGCCGTCACTTGCTTCACTCCGGACATGCCGTTGGGAGGTTGTTGCACTCCAATGCCCAACGAGTACGCCTTTTTTAAACCATTCGATACGCCCTGCGCAAGCACCACCGTGTGGCTACCTTCGGCATCCATCTGTGATGGATTCGAGGCAAGATATTCGACAGAGATTTCGCTTGGAATAAAGTTTGTGCTTGTATCGCCAAAGAAGCGTAAATTATTTTTAGGCGATTTCGCCGACAGCACAACCGTGTGATGATCGCCAGTCGCCACTTGCAGTGCGTGATCAATCACTCCTTCGGGGATCAGGGTCTGACCTTTTTCCCAAATTGGATACGGACTGTCGGCGGTGGTCGCCGCCATCCAACAAGCCAATCCACTTTTGGCACAAGTACCAGAGACGGTGGCAACAGTTTGTTCCCAACTTGAACCAAGTTTGGTGATGGTGCACGTGTGGTTTGCACCACGATATTCAGCGGGCACATAGCCATGCAAAGAATCCGCATTTGGATCCTCTGTCCAACCATCAGCGGTTCCATCGGCAAATACAACAGTCGTTGAAACAATGCCCGTGGTGATTTGAGTCACAGGGGAAATGGCCGCGTGCGCGGTGATTCCTGCAGGCAACGCGGGCATATCAAAGCCGCCGCCGCGCATGCCCTTGCATGTCACCACGGTTCCGTCGTTCTTTAGCGCCACGAGATGCGTGTAACAGGCCGCGATTTGTTTTACGCCAGTCAAGTCTTGGGGCATAAAATTAGGGTCCCCTGCAAAGGCGCCCCATACCGCTAATGTTCCATTGGATTTCAGAGCCGCATAAAGAGATTGGCCCACCGCAACTTGTACTACGTTGGCTCCCGCCAATTGAAGGTCTGCAGGCACATCAATACCGCCAAGCATTTCTGCACCCCAAGAAAGAACACTGCCGTTTTTCTTGCACGCAAGCACCATGGACCAACCGGCTGATACATGTGCAACATTGGTGAGCGTCTGACCATTGATCTGCACCGGCACGCTGCCGCTCCAGGGGTCCACATACGTTGTGATCGGGGAACCAAACAGATCCGTACCCAGGCATTGACCTTGACTGTTGTCGCCCCAACAAACCACTGTTCCATCACGTTTTGCCGCCACACTGAAGCCTTGCCCAGCTGAGATTTCCACCACATTGTCCAAACCAACTGGAGCCTGCGTTTGATTCGCATAGTTTTCACCCCATCCTTTTACTGTTCCGTCAAAAGCAATGGCGATGGTGTGACCACTGCCACCTGCAACTTGGCTAAATGGCAGCAGGCTGGTCGTTGAAAGTGAATTCGAGATGTTATTTCCCCAATGGATCACTTGCTGCGCCTGCACGGAAGTGGTGGCAAGCAAGCCGTTGAGTGTTGTCAACGTAAATAAAAATAGACGACTTTGGGTGGTGATTATGTGTTTCATAAATGAGGCTTAACTCACACTACTCTGAAACTTGGGTAGTACAAACAGCAATGCCCAATAATTCGCATTATTTACGGAATTTAAATGCCATATTGCGCAAAGTTATGTGTTGAAGAGGGGGTGCATTAATTGCAAGGACCCGTGCTCAGAAGCACAAGCGACACATCGCTGGAATCAACTTCGCCCGAGCCGTCAAGATCAGTTTGGCAGCCTTCGCATATGCCATAGTCAAGAAGACAGAGCGAGACGTCGCTGGAATCAACTTCACCCGAGCCGTCAAGATCGCCAAAGCATGGAGCGGATTGCGCGCCCAGGAATGGAGCCACCGTGCTGTCGCCGCTCGCAGCGAACTGCGACGCTTGTTGCACCAAGAATACATCTTCGCTGCCGTTGCCGTCCAAGTTTCCTTTGGCAACCAAAGTTGGATTGTTGTTGCTGATCACTGTGGAATCACCAATGGAGAGGGGATAGCCAGCGCCCAGTGTGTTGATGTTGATCAACGCAGCTTGGCTACTTGTGCCAACAGTGTTGTACACCGCGACCACATCTTTTACGCCGTCGCTGTTCACATCAACGAGCGCAAGATCAAGTCCGCCGCTGGCACCAGTGGGCGCAATGGGTGTTGCGCCGGCGAAGCTTGCGGTGCCACCGTTGTTGCGGAACAAGGCAAACACAGGCGGCAAAGAACCAGCGCCGCCAGATTGCGGATTGCGATTAGCCGTGACAATGTCAGGCAAACCGTCGCCGTCAATGTCGGCGATTTGCATGGACACTGGTTCGCCAAGAATTTCAAATGGCGTTTCAGCGTTGAAGCCGTTGGTCGTACCACGCACCACTTGCAAGAAACCAGTTGGAGTTGCGGCGAGAGCGCCTGTCAAACTTGCGGCGCTGGTGCTGCCAGCCGCGGTGACATCGGTCAAATCATCATCATCAATGTCGCTGCTGTGCACAGTACGCGGAACGCTGGACAGCGGAATAATTTGGCCCGCGCCACCACTAGAACCAAAAGTGCGCAGTTTGCTTGCAGAAGTTCCAACTGCAAAATCAGAACTGGTCACCATGAATCGGTTGGCCCCGTTTGGCTTGACTTCACAAACACATTTTGCAATTTCGCCAGTAGGAAGCGTGACCACGGCGCCCGCGGTGAAACCACTTCCGTTGTTGATGTACACGCGAACTGTTCCATCAGTTAAGCCAACAACAACATCATTGCGTGTGCCGTCGCCACTGAAATCACCAACAGCAAGCGCGGTTGGTGTCGCAGGCAACGCCTTCAGAATGCTTGTCGCACCCAAGTTGCCCAAGCCGTCATTCATAAGCACTTGCACAAGACCTGTTGAACCAGTTTGCACTGCAAGGGCAATGTCATCAAAGCCATCATTATTAAAGTCCATTGACTCCGCCGCAATCGCAACACCGCTGGCACTTGCACCAGTGGTGCTGCTTAAGTTGGCCGCGCTTGGCATTGGAAGAAGGCGCAAAGAAAACACGGTGCGGCCGTTCACGTTTTCTGGAATCACCGTTAAGAATTTGCCGGCAGGCGGCGGAACATCCGTCTGAATGACATCAAAGAAACCGTTGGCGGTTGCGCAACTGAGCACGGGCACATTGAAATTGTCAGGCAATGTGCTTGCGCCACCCGCCGCGCCAAGCAGCCACAATCGCCCCGCCATGGTTGCGGTGGTGCTGACGCGCACCGAATAATCATTTCCAAGTTGCGACGCTCCAGCGGTCACAAGCAAACTTGTTCCCGCGCCAGCGGTGAATGTTCCCGCCGTTGCGTTGCACTCACTGCCAACGCTGCCATAGGTTCCCAAGTTGACATTGGATTGCGCGCCAGGCACACGCGGCCCACTGTTGGTCCATTGCCAAGCTCCAAGATCTTGCCATGTTCCGCCGCTGATTTTTAACAGCGCGCTCCCGCTGCCAGTGGATCCTCCGCAGGAACTTTGAGCGCTATCAAGCAGTGCCACTGCATGTTTGCCACCGCCAGCAATCTGCACGACCCCAGTCAGACCAGTGGGCGGCACGCGCTGTTGATAGTCGTTGCTACCCCACATGACAACTTGTCCATTTCCTTTAAGCGCCATTGAGAAGTAATCCCCCGCCGCAATTTGAATAACTCCGCTCAGCCCATTGGGAACAGTGCATTGACCATAGGTGTTGTTGCCCCAACACACCACTGTGCCATCCAACTTCATTGCAATAGTGTGAATGCCGCCACCAGCAACTTGGGTCACGTTTGTCAGACCATTAGGCACAATAGATTGCCCCATGTTGAAGATATCTCCCGTGGTAGTGAGACCCGCACCCCAACATGTCACTGTTCCATTGCTACGAAGCGCAATTGAGTGCGCAACACCTGCCGCAACATCAGCCACGCCAGAAAGCGAACCCGGCACAGTACATTGACCATTGGCGTTCCATCCCCAACAAGTCACAGTGCCGCTAGTTCGCAGCGCCACACAAGAACTGCTGCCCGCAGCAATGCGACTGATGAATCCAATATTGGAGGGCACCGTGCATTGACCAGCGTCATTGTTGCCCCAACATGTAACCGCTCCATTAGATCCAAGCGCCATGGTGTGCCTTGATCCAGCGCTGACAGCAACCACGCCCGCAAGACCACTTGGCACCGCGCACTGACTGTAATCATTGGCGCCCCAGCAACGAACGCCTCCCAGATTGGTGAGCACCACCGTGTGCTCATAGCCAGCACGAACGGCCACCACATTCAGCTCGCTTGATGGCTGGGTGATTTGTCCCCACGCATTCCAACCCCACATGACAATGGATCCATCCTTGCACACCGCAACAGTGTGATTGCCACCGCCAAGCAATTTGGAAACCGCGCCAATACCTGCAGGAACGCTGCACTGGCCGGTGAAATTGTCGCCCCAACAGATGCAGGAACCATCAACACGAACCACCAATGAATGACCCGCGCCGGCCGAGATGGTACGCACCGCGCCCACACTTGCTGGCACATCGCACTGCTGATTACTGTTGTCGCCCCACGCAACCACAATGCCGTTGGCTTGCAACGCCATGTTGTGATAACCGCCGCACGCCACTTGCGTGACCACACCAAGTCCAATTGGAACCGAGGCTTGGTCGTAATCATTGTTGCCCCACACAGAGATGGTGCCATTGCTCTTCAACGCAATGTTGTGATCGAAACCGCTGGCGATTTGCGTAACGCCGGTCAGTCCGATGGGCACGGTGCATTGACCTGAGTTGTTGTTGCCCCAACATCGCACTTTGCCAGTGGTTTGCAAAGCCATTGAGTGTTCATACCCAGCGGCGATTTGCATGACAGTTCCCAAGTTGGTGGGAACGGTACGCTGACCAGATAAGTTGGCACCCCACGCGGTGACTTTGCCATCCGTTGAAAGCGCCATGGTGTGAGCGTTGCCCGCTGCCACCTGAACAATGCGGCCAAGTGTGGCGGGCACGGTGGTTTGGCCGCTGGAGTTTAAACCCCATGCCATGACGGATCCATCAGCACGAATTGCCACCGTGTGATAGGTGCCTGCGGCGGCATCTTTGAAACCAAGTATGGAACGAGTGGATGACAAAGCTTGACCCTTGGAGGAGTCACCCCAGCCAACAACTTGACCTTGACCATTGGCGTTTGCGGTGACAAGCAGAGCGCCTGCGCAAATGACAAGCCCGCCGAAAAATGACTGGAGAAAGGATTTCATTGTGCTTGGAAGCTGCATCTAGAGCAGGCACAACGTAACACCGAAACATTCTTTATCTACATGTTTTTAAAAAATAAATAACAATAATTCAATTTCTTAGCGTTCCATGAACAGTCCATGGAAGACCACAGAGTCCTTGTGCAACGCAACGGGTTATTGGCAGCCGATCACACCCACCACGGCTTGGAGGCCTTCTCGTGAATGACGCAATCGTGTAGGAAATTGGCGGCTTTTACGAAGCCTTCCTCCGTGCTCATCAGCGCATCCTCATGCTCAATGCTGAGCACATGGTCGTAGCCGTAGCGGCGCAACATGGACACGAACGGTTTCCAAAATTCATGGCCGTGGCCCTCGCCGCATGTGCGAAAATTCCACGCGCGCGCATTCAACTGACCATACGGACGCGTGTCCAAGTAGCCATTGCGCGGACCTTCATGCGGATCAAGTTGCGTGTCCTTGGCGTGCACGTGAAAAAGTAAACCAGCCTCGCCAAGATCGCGCGCGGCAAGAACGGGATCAATGCCTTGCCAAAATAAATGCGATGGATCAAGGTTCACACCCAAGCGGCACTTGCCCTTCACGCCCGACGCCTTCATGGCGGCGCGCGAAAGTTTGATCATGGTGTGCGAGTTGTAGACGCAGAAACCTGGATGCGGCTCCAGCGCGGTGCGAACATCAAACTTGGCGCAATACTTTATGGCGCGCGCCCAATACGGCACAAGAACTTTATTCCATTGATAGTCCAGAATTTGTAGGAAGTCGCCGGGCCACGGACATGTCACCCAGTTGGGAGTGATGTCGCGCGCGCTGCCGCCAGGGCAACCGCTGAAGGTGATGACAATGTCAGTGCCAAGTTTGGGCGCAAGTTGCACGGCGGTTTCCCACGCGGCGTGGTGGTCGCGCGCAATTTTCTTGTCGGGGTGAATTGGATTTCCGTGAACGGAAAGCGCGCTCAGCGTGAGTCCGAACTCCCGCAAAATACCTTTGATGCGGTCTTGCTCTTTGGCGCTGGCCAGAACTTTCTTGGCGTCAAAAAAACCTTTGCCTGGATAGGCGCCTGCGGGCAACTCGATTGCATCAAGGCCGTGCTCCGCTAGAAATTGACAAACTTTTTCAAGAGGTCGGCCGGTGAATAACGCGCTCATGACTCCAAGTTTCATAGTGGTTCTCCTGCGGGAACGCTACACGAAATGCGTCGCGGTTGAGATTGCAATGTGCGTGGCGGAATTTTCTATTGAAGTTGCCGTTCATAAGGCGGTTGGCATGCGCGCAAATCCATGTCAGAATGCATGTCCACATGTTCCCTTGCATCTTTTTATGTTTGATGATGGCGCAAGACGCTGGCGCGCAAACTGCGCCGCCGACTGCGGCGCCAACATCTGCGCCGACTTCAGCGCAATCCACGCCGCCAACTTCAACGCCAACATCTGCGCCAACATCTGCAAGCGACACTGGGTCAAACGCATCCTCACCCGCAACGCCACCCACCGCTCCATCGCAAGCGCCCGCGGCAAATACCAAACGTAAATCAAAGACCACGTCTTCCAACAACGCGGACTCATCCATGTCCGAAGCGCCACCAGTGGCCGCGCCCGCGCCACGCAAAGTGCGCGTGCTGATTGATCGCTTTAAAGAAAGCGGCGGAACGATTGTGCGTGAAGATGATTCGGTGCTGACCATTCGCACACCCGAAGGCGTTGAGAAATCATTTGAGAAGTCGCTGCTGCTTGGCGTGTTTCCAGTGCTTGACTCGCCAGAAGGAACGCCCGTGATTATTCAATTCCGCGACGGCCGGCGCGTGGAGGCGGAATTGGTGCGCGATGATTTGCATCAAGCGCGCGTGCGCGTTGCCAAAGTGGAGGTGGTGCTGGCTCGCGAAACTTTTTGGGCGCTGGAGTTGGCGCCAACCTACGAGGATTTACTGACGCAATATCGCTCGAACATGCCACCCACCGCGTGGCCGCAACGCGTGAAGTTGGCGCGCTGGATGCTTGAGCAAAATCATCCCCTTGAAGCCAAGGAGGAGCTGACGGAAATTGTGCGCTCCTACGACTCGCAAGAAGCCCACGACTTGTTGGCGCGCGCGGAATTTATTTTGCGCTCACAAAATAATGACACGGGCCGCAACGCAAGCAATGAATCTCGCGGCAATTCCGCCAAGGCGAATGCGGATGAAATCGCGCTGCCAACCCATCGCCTCAGCCCCGATGACGTGAACATGATCAAGGTGTTCGAGGTGAACATGGATCGCCCAACGCGCATGGAGGCGTCGCCTGACTTGGCCAAGAAAATAATCGCGCGCTATTCCAACAGCGATTTGTTGCCCGCCGATCCGGACGCGCGCAAAGCCATGGACTCGTGGGCGCCTGAGAAACTTTTAAAATTGCTCTTCGCGCTGAAGGCTCGGGATTTGTATCAAGACATCCACATTGAAAATGAGCCGGCCGCTCTTGAAATTTTTCACCAACGCGTGCATGACAATTGGCTCATTCCAAACTGCTCCACCAGCCGCTGCCACGGCGGCGTGGGCGCGGGAAACTTTTTCCTTTTCGCGGCGGATTATCGCAGCGAGCGCACGCGCTATACCAACCTGCTTATTTTGTTGCGCTCGCCAACGTTGCCGGGCAAGCCCGCGCTGATTGATTTTGCTCAACCAGAGCAGTCGCTGCTGCTGCAATATGCGCGCCCGCGCATTGACGCAAAGTTTCCGCACCCCGATGTTCCAGGGTGGAAACCCATTTTCATTCCTGGGCGCGAATCGCTGCAGAAAGACGCTGTGTCTTGGATACGCGGCATGCATCAGCCGCGCGTGGAGTACCCCGTTGATTACACCCCGCCGACATTCAAAATACCCGCCGAAAAACCGACCAACAACCAACCCGATCGCTGACGCGTTCTTGGTTAGAATCACCCAATGCAATTTCTTAGTCTTGCCCGCGCGCAAACCCACTTCCATTCACGCCCTTCACGCGTGACTTGTTTTTTTTCGCTGGCGCTTCTTGCGTCGTGCGCGTGCGTGACCGGTTGCGTTGATGACGCCGCGTTGACACAACGCGAGGCCACCAAGAAATTTCACACAACCGTTGCCGCCGCTGAAAAAGCCATGGCGTCGGTTTCCGCGCACGACCCCGAGGCCAATCGAACAAGCGCACAATCATTGCGCCAAGTCGCCGCGTCGGCCACGCCTGCAGCGGGTTCAACCGCCGCGCAAAAATCATCCTTGTCGTTGATCGCGTCTCAACTGCAAATACAAGCCGCGCGCTTGGACACCGTTGCGATTGAGAATCTAGAAAAAACACGCAGGCTCAACGCAGACAATGTGCTTGTATCTAGCAGCTTAAGCCTGCAATTTCAGGCTTTGGAAAAAAGCACAACCATGCAAGTGCCTCCAGAGGCGCGTGAAGTGTTGGAAAAAGATCGAGCCGCCAGCGAAATTGTGATCAAAGCGTTGGCCGCGCAATCCGAAAAACAAAAAGAGGCTGTGGATCAAACCGCAAGCACTATTGCGGAGAATCAAAGCAAGGCGCTTGAACTTGAAAAGCAAGCGCATGATTTAAAACAACAAGCTATTGCGACTGGTCCGATTGGTGGATTGAAATTGACAATCGAGTCGCAGAAATCAATGACTGACTCGCGCAAGTTGCACAGTCAATCCGCGAATCTGGATTTGGATTCACAAACAGCCGCGCTTGAGCATCGCATTTCCGTTCAAACGGGCGACGCGTATGAAGCCAGCGTGAAGCGCAACGAGGCAAGCATGGGTGCCATCGCGGACATTGAAGCGCTGCGTGAAGCGTCTATGAAAGAATTCACGCGCCTTGCCACGGACTACAAAACATCGGCCCTTGATTCGGCCAAGGCGTTGCGCGAATCAAGCGAAAAAGTAAACGCGTTGTATGACGGCGCGATTGAAGGATTGGAGAAAGCCGTGAGTTTGGCGCAACAAGCCAGCAGCGGCGACTCATCCAAGAACGCAAAGTTGCCATTGGTGTCCGCGCAATTGGCGTTGGCGGGAATGTTGGAGCGCCGCGAAAGCGCAAGCACGCTTGATATTTCCGCGTACACCGCCGCGGGCAAGATGGACGCGGATGGTTCATGGAGCAAAGACGCCGCCGCGGCGCAAGCCATTCGACAAGCCGCCAAGGCCAAAGCCGTTGAAACATTTGAAGCGGTCTTGAACGGAATTCCAGAAGGCAGCGCCGATGACAAAGTGGTGAAGTTCCGCAAAGACATTGAAAATGCAAGCGCGCATTTGTCCAGTGGCAAAGCCAAGAGTCCTGACAGCGCCACAAAGACAGATGCGCCCACTGATGACGCTGCCAAAGGTGAAGGCAATAGTGATGCGCCTAAGAGCGAAGAGCCCGCCGCTGATGCGACAACATCTTCAGAGCCAAAGCCTGATCAACCCGCTGCGGATCCAGCTGCCGCTGATCCTGCAAGTGCGCCGCCTGCTGATCCGGCAGCTGATCCTGCGAGTGCGCCACCTGCTGATCCGCCAGCCAGTGATCCTGCGAACGCGCCACCCGCTGATCCGCCTGCTAGTGATCCCGCGAGCGCGCCACCTGCTGATCCGCCAGCCAGTGATCCTGCGAGTGCGCCGCCTGCTGATCCGCCAGCTGATCCACCAGCCGCGCCGCCAGCGTAATTATGTGCGCGTGATCAATCATGCCCCGTCAAGCGCGCTGAAGTGATTTCAATTTAGATTTTGGATTGTGAGTGCAATCGCAAAAGTTGTTCTGACTTTTCGCGCAGCCACACATCTTCAGTCGCGTCGGCTTGCAAGCGCCCAAGTGCGTCCACAAGTTGCGTTGACCATGACTGCGGCGATGTGCCTGAGACAATCAACAATGCGTTGCGTTTCCACATGGATAGTTTGGCGCGCAGCAACGCCTTGGAAAGTTTCAGCGCCGCTTGACTCGACTCTGTCCACTGCAACACATCGGCCAAATCAAAATCACTATGACGCGCTTCATAATTGGCATTGGGTTTCACGCGCGCGGAACGCTGGCTAGGTTGCGAATGCGGGCAAGCCTCCACGCACGCGTCGCAGCCAAAAAGCCAGTCATCTGTGCGATTTTCAAACCACTTCGCGGGCGCGGATCGATGCTCAATGGTGAGATAGGAAATGCAGCGCTCGGGGTGCAACTTCCAGGGCTCGATGGCTTGCGTGGGACACGCGTCAATGCAACGCGTGCATGTTGCGCACGGGTCACCCGCCACCGGTTCACTAGGCGCCAAGTTGAGCGATGTGACAATTTCGCCAAGCACAATCCAACTGCCAACGCTTTGCTCGCCAATAAGCAAAGTATGTTTTCCAACGCGACCAAGGCCCGCGCGTTGCGCATGCTCGCGCTCCAGAATGGGCGCGGTATCAACGCACACGCGAAAACGATGTCCTGGAAAGCGTTTGCGCAAATCATCGGCGATGGGCTCCAAGCGTTCGCGAATCACAAGGTGATAGTCGCGGCCGCGCGCGTAACGGGCTATGCGCCCGCGCGGCGAGACGTTGTGATGAATCGGATCTGGCTTGCCACTTGCGTAGCGATCGGCCACGCAAATAATGGAACGCGCTGTTGGCACAAACTCTTGCGGATTCATGCGCTGCTCGATGTGCTGGGTGAGGTAGGTCATTTCACCGCAACCAACTTCCGCCAGCCACTGCGTGAAGTGCGCGCGGTGTGAAGTTTCTTGGGCGCGGCAAATTCCATACAACGCAAAGCCCGCGCCAGCCAATGTGGCAAGGATTTCGCGCGTGAGCGCGTGATCAAATCCTTCGTCTTTTACGCTGATTTCATCGCTCATGCCGCGCCGCGTGTTTGATTTGCAAATGAATCATGTCGATCAATTTGTTTCGCTGGGCATTGCTCATGCCGCGGCGTGTGCTTGGTTTGCATATGCAACATGTCGCGCAATTTATTTTGCTTGGCATTGATCATGTCGCGGCGTGTACTTGGCTGGGTGTTGCGGTCGTTGTGGAGTTGGTGCGCGCATAACGTTGCGTGGCGCACATCAACCCAATCCCGCGACGCGCGCGAAGAATGCGGCGGGCAATTCTTGTTGCAGCGAATTCTTTTTTGTAATGGCGTCGGCCGCTGCGTATCCAGAACGCACCGCGCCCTCCATGGTTGCGGGCCAACCCGTGTCGCACCAATCGCCCGCCAAAATTAAATTGTCAACGCCGCCGGTTGCGTTTGGAAGTGGACCAGGTCGAAGCGCCTCAAAGCCAGGCACGGCGGCAAACGTGGCGCGCTTCTCCTTGACCGATCGAACTTCTGTTGGCGCAAGCGCGCGCGCGCGCGGACAAGCCCAATCAATATCTTGGCGAACGCGGCGCGCAATTTCCGCCTCGTCCAAATCCATCCACGCGTCGGCCGAAGAAATCACGGCGTGAATATGTTGGCGCCCCGCTTCATCAACCCCCTTGTTGAACAACCACTGCGTTGCGCGCGCCGGCAACACCAAGTGTGGCTGGTCAAGCACTGGCTTTTCATAGACCAAATGCACACCCAGAATTGGACTGGTGGTGATGCGATCCAGGCTGCGCAAACGAGCGTCTTTTGCCTGCAAAGTGGGCGAACACAATTTCAGCAAGCGATCAAATGGAACGGCGCTGATCACCGCCGCGGCTTCCACCAAACCTTCATTGGTCACCACGCCGGTCACGCGCTCGCCGTCAAAAGCGATCGCGTGCGCGCTTACGCCAAGCTTCACTTGACCGCCAGTTTTTGCAATGATGGCCTCAGCGGGATCATATAAATCAAGAAGTGGAACAACGCTGAGCGCCATGGCACTGGCAAATCGATGGCTGAGAAATCCTTCCTGAAAAACTTTCATCGCCACGGGCGCGTCAACATGCGACGACGGAAGATTGCACGCGCTGACAACCACGGGTTCCCAAAATCGTTCAATGGCGCGCGTGGTCTGATACGTCTCACGCAAAAAGTCCAGGAACACTCGGCCGCGCCAACGCTCGCGACCACCGTAGCCCAGACGCATTAACTTGAACATGGCAAACGCAATGGCGACTTTGTCCTTAAGAGAAATCATGCGCATGCGCAAAAAACTTCCGGTGAATTGCGCTGGCGCGGGCAACCAACCCGAGCGCATCACATCGGGTTCATGCGGCGGATTGGCCCAGTAGGTTTGCGAATGCCATTGCATGCGCTCCAGCACGCCAAGGCGCTGATAGAAATCCAACAGATTTACGCAGCACCCCATGGCGACGTGCTGGCAGTTGTCCAAAATTTTTCCGGTGCGCGGATCTACAAAGCTTGTGGCGCGACCCCCTAGTTTTCCCCGTGTTTCGAGCACAATTGGCGTGAATCCTGCTTCGGACAAACGAAGCGCCGCGGCAATTCCCGCAATACCGCCGCCAACAATCGCCACTCGTTTCACCAAGATCTCCCAGATCTTGCGGATGCATCTTGACCTTGTTCCCCCGTTGCGCCCACGTCAGAAGAAGTTGCATCAGACAGCGTGCGTGGCGCGGAATATCGAGCGAGAAGTTTTTTGGGATGCGTATGTTTGGCGCGCAGCGCGATCCACACTTTGCGCAAGGTGCTTAGGCGCGCGCGGCCATGCACTGCGAGTTGCGGGTCGGCTTCTATTTTTGCCAAAACGCCTTTGTAAATCTCCGTCATAGCCCACAGCGTAGGCAAGCAAGCTTGATTGATCATTCCATCCAGCGGCGCGCTGCGATCGTAATGCGCGCGCGCCCGCTCACATTGCGCGCGGATGAATTCAACACAGCGATCCGGCGCGCTCCAGTTGCGCACCATTTCGGGCGTGAGTTCAAGCGCTTGAAATTCCGCCAGCGGCAAGTAGCAGCGACCGCTGTCCAAGTCCTCGCGCAAGTCGCGTAAAATGTTGGTCAGCTGAAACGCAATGCCGCGCTCCACCGCCAACTTGGTTGCGTCCTCGCCGCTGAAACCCCAAATGCGAATGCACACCAAGCCAACCGTGCCCGCGACTTGGTAACAAAATTTGCGCAACTCCGGCCACGCCTGAAATTTGGCGGGAGAAAGATCGCCCACTTGGCCATCAAGCATGTCATGAAAGTCTTGTTTTTCTAGGTGAAATTGCTTGCTGGCTTCGGTCAACGCGATCAACGCGGGCGTGTGCGTTTGCGTGTGTCCATCCAGCGCCGCGTCGGTGGCGTCGCGGTACGCCTGCAAGCGTTGATTGCGCTCATTGGGATCGCGTTCAGGATCGTCCACCAAATCATCGGCCTCGCGCATCCACGCATACACCGCATACATGGCCCAGCGTTTCTCCGGCGGCGTTAAACGCAAACCATAGTGAAAGTTTTTGGCGCGCTCTCGTGTAATGGCCTCGCACGCCGCAACCGCCTCTTGCAATACTGGATTCATGGATGGATTCACGGATGGATTCATGCCGCACCCCGCTGCCGATGCGCCGCCAGCCACGCCTTGGAAACCAGAATGAGTTTTTCCACGCGACTCATGTTGGGTCGGCGAATGCATGTTTCAAAATCCCATTGTCGAATGTGCGTCAGCACGCCGCGGCCGCCAGCGGTGAATAAACCAATCACTGGTCGAGACACTGGTGAAAGAGTGCGCAGCAGCGCGTCGCCACGATCAAACAGTTGCTCGGTGTGGTCGCACAACTTGCTCAACATGTCGCGGTAAGCCGGTAGAAATTCCAGGTCCGCCGCCCAACCGCGCCGCGCCGTGATCAACAGGCGCGACTCAAAATCTGGAATGTCACGCCACGCGTCGCGCGGCAAATACACGCGGTCACGCTGCAAAAGATCGCGCTTCACATCTTGCCAATGGTTGACCAATTGCAGCGCTGTGCACGTGCAATCTGAAAGTTGCGCAAGGCTTTCGTCGCGCGATTCACCCAGCACGGCCAGCACCAAACGCCCCACTGGATTTGCGCTGAGCGCGCAGTAGCGGGTCAATTCCTCCAATGATTCCCAGCGCGTTTGACGATTATCCCATTCAAAAGCTTGGATGAGTTCGTCAAATAAATTTTCAGGCAATTCATGGCGCGCAATCACTGGTTGCAGTGCGATAAAGATTGGATGCTTCGCCTGACCGTGATAGCACTGGCGCAATTCATCGCGCCACCACGAAAGAAGTTCAAGCGCTTGCTCTGGACTTTGCGCCTCGTCGCCCAAGTCATCTGCCCAGCGGCAGAACGCGTAAATGGCCGAGAAGTCTGGTTGCGATTTTTCTGGCAGCAATGAACTGAGCACGGGAAAATTTTCACTGCGCGCGTTGGTGAGCTGCGCGCACCATGCGGCGGCCTCGCTGTGAGACATAAGAGACATGGGCGACATGGACGCGCATGCGCTTGGCCCCCACTGTTCTAAAAGTTTCGTGGCTGGTTGCGCAAGAATGTGGCTCACGCGTGGTCTCCATCGATATGTCGGCGGCGGCGGCGCGCTGGTTGAATTCCCATTTGCTCACGGTACTTCACCACGGTACGGCGCGCGATGGTGATGCCACGCTCGCGCAGTTGCGTGGTGATGGCCTCATCCGAAAGCGGGCGCGTCTTGTCCTCTGCGTCCACAATTTCCTGCAGCACGGTACGGACCGCCTCCCAACTTACGCTTTCGCCGTCTGCATTTTCCGTGCCTCCGGTGAAAAACTTTCGCAACTCAACCAGACCGCGCGGAGTCTGCATCCATTTGCCCGCGACGGCGCGACTGACCGTGGCCACATGCACGCCAATGCGATCGGCGACATCCATCATTGGAAGCGGACGCAAATGTCCCGAGCCCTCATCGAACCATTCGCGCTGCTTTTCAAGCACAATGTCCACCACTTTCAGAAGCGTGTTCTTGCGCTGCGTGATGGCGTCAATCAGCCAACTCGCCGAACGAATTCCATCTTGCACAAATTTTTTGGTGGCGGTGTCGGTTGCATCTTGCTCAACCATGAGCGAATAGCGCGCGCTCACTCGCAAAGGCGGCACGGAGCCATCGCAAATCGCCGCGACATAACGATCCTGCTCCGCGTCAAATTCAACCATGACATCTGGAACAATTGGCCGCTCCGTTTCATCGATCAAGTCGCGGCCAGGCGAAATGGTCAAGCGACGCAAGCGCTCCTTGGCGGCCTCGATGCGCTCCACATTCATACCGCTGCGCGCGGCGATTTTTGGCAAGCGGTTCTCAAGAAAATCCTCGTAGTGATCCTTCAACAAAATGCGCGCGTCGCGCCAGGCGGCTTCATCAAGCGCGGAAGGCCGCTCATTCCATCGCTGCGAATCCAACTTGGCGTCAACTTGAATAAGCAAACTTTCCTGCACATCGCGCGCCGCCACACCCGCGGGCTCCAGCCATTGCTGCAACAGAGGCAACACGCGCTGCAATTCATTCGCGGGCACAGCGGCTCCTTCTTTGGCGCTATGCGCGGCAATTGCCTCTATATCCGCGGAAAGCAAGCCGTCGTCGTCCACGAAATCAAGAATGGTTTTGCCCGCCAGCAACGTGGCCGCGTCGGTTTCAATCATGTCCCATTGATGGCGAAGTTGCTCGCTCAGCGGCTCGCGACGCGCCGCGGTTTGCGCCAACATTTCATACTTCACATCGCGGTCGCCATCCATGTGGCGAGTTGTTGGCTGAGCACCCTCGCCGTAATCGCGCTCAAACTCGCGCGCGCGTTCAAACGCAGCGCCAGTCTCGGCGGCCTCGCCACTCTCCAGCGGCTTCTCTGGAATTTCCAGCTCCGCTTGTTCTTGCTCTTGCGCGCGATCCTCGTCGCTGGCCTCGGGCTCCACTTGCTCAATGGCAACATTGCGCTCAAGCTCCTGCTCCACTCGCTCTTGCAATTGCGCCAACGGCATTTGCAACACCTCCATGCTTTGAATCAGCCGAGGCGCCAAGCGCAGTTGCTGGGATGTGCGAAGTTTTTGCGAGAGATCAAAACGCATGCGCGCATACTACGGGGGAACCAGTGAAAAATAGTTGAATTGTCGGGCAAACATAGAGCAAACTTGCATTCCATTTGCAAGTCAACTCATGCGTCGACGACCCGCAATGGCGTCTGCCAAAGCGGCGCGATTGGCGAATTCAATCTGGCTTCCAGCGGGCAACCCGCGCGCGAGCCGAGTGACATTCACCCCCAAAGATTGCAGCGGATCGGCTAAAAACAGCCCAGTGCTGTCGCCTTCCATGTCGGGGTTCAGCGCCAAAATAACTTCTGTCACTTTGACACCTTGCGCGTTTTTTGTTGGGTCGGAAATACGCCGCAACAAATCATTCACCGTCAAACTATCGGCGCCGACGCCTTCAAGCGGCGACAGGCGTCCCATTAAAATATGGTAGACGCCGTGAAACATTCCGGTCTGCTCCAAGTTCCACAAATCTTTTGGCTGCTCCACCACCATCACCATGGACGCGTCGCGGCGCGAGTCCGAACAAATCGCGCACGGATCATCGTCGGTCAAATTCCAACACACGCCGCAGTGGCGCACATCGGTCTTCACATCCGCGATGGCCTTTGACAAACGCATGGCGTCCTCGCGATCAGCTTTGAGTAAATGAAAAGCCAAACGCTCCGCGGTGCGCCGACCCACGCCAGGCAATTGCGACAACTCATGGACAAGTCGCGTGACAGGTTCTGGTTGCGCGGAATTGATGCGATCAAACGACATGGACGAATGTTACGCCTGCGCCAAATCAGTTGGGGGATTTTCATGAACACGCTGCGCACTGGGCTGTTCCACCTTCACAACGATGGCGTCAAAAGCATCCATTGCGGCTTGAATCAGAGGCATTTGCATTAAGTCTTTATCAAGCCCGTGCATGGGCGTAATGGCTTGCGGCGCCGCTTGAGCGGTGGTTTCAAATTCCAATTTCCAACCAGGTCCAAGCGCGCGCGTGACCATGGATTGCAGCATTTCACTTTTACGCGCGGCGTAATTGGCGGCGCCACCCGCGCTTTCCGCGGCGCGCAAAGTGAGTTGGCGGTCGCGCATGGAAACAGGCACGAATGATTCCGCAAGCACGCGCTCTGGAGTGCTTGTGGCAATGGCCGCGACGCGTTGCCACGCTTCAAGCGCGGTGGTGACGGATGTATGAGTGGCGTTCGCAGTGGCGACCTGTGGCTTCGCAACATTCTGCGCAGGCTTCGTGAATGAAGGCGCGGTGATTTGTGGCGCGACGTTTTGTTGCGCGGCGAATGTTGGCTCCGCACGCGTTTCAGCGTGTGCCGGCGCAGCGCCAACACGTTCAGCTACAGGGGCTGGGCTAAGTTGCTTTTTTTTTTCGCCCTCAATGGGCCGGGCGGAATGTGCGGCTGCAATATCCATGCGCTGAAATTCTCGGTGCAAGCACAGGCGCGCAATAGTGGCGTCAAAGATGGTGCGCGGCGAACCACTGCCGCGCATGGAGCGGATGGCGGCTTCACACACCGCCACAAAATGCACCAATTCATGCGGCTCAAATTGTTTGGCTTGATCCGCGGCCAGACTTCGAGCTTCAGGCGAAAGATCTACAAGTTCGGTGTCTTTTCCACAGGTTCGAAGCACTAAAAAGTCGCGCCAACGGGCAGCGAAAAATTCCAGCGCTTGTTCAACTGGGCAGCCTGATTCCAGCAATACCGCCGCGGATTCAAGCCCCGCTTTGGCGTCGCCGCAGGAAACCGCCGATGTGACCGCGGCGATCAAGCCAGCGTCGGGCAAGCCCAAAACTTCCTCGGCCATTTTGTTTGAAATATTTCCACTGGCCGCGGCGATCAATCGGTCAAGCAAACTCAAAGCGTCGCGCATGCTGCCGTTGCCAAGCTTTGCCACCAAGTGAATGGCGGCGTCGTCAGCCTGCAATTTTTCCTGCGCGATCACGCTGCGCAAATGCTCCGCAATGCGCGCCGTGGAGATGGGCTTGAAATCGAATCGCTGGCAACGACTTTGAATGGTGGCTGGAACTTTGTGCGGCTCGGTGGTGCACAAAATAAATTTCACGTGCGGCGGCGGCTCCTCCATGGTCTTCAACAACGCGTTGAAAGCCGGCGTGGTGAGCATGTGCACTTCGTCAATGATGTAAATTTTGTAGGGACTGCGCGCAGGCAAAATGCCCGCCTTGGAAATCAAGTCGCGCGCATCATCCACGCCACGGTTGCTGGCGCCGTCAATCTCTATGACGTCCATGTCCTCGCCGCGCAAAATACTGTTGGAAATAGCCGCGGACTGCGTTAATTCTTTGGGCGCGTTCAACGCGCGCGCCAACACGCGGGCCATGCTGGTCTTGCCTACGCCACGCGTGCCGCAAAATAAATAAGCGTGCGCGATGCGGTTCATGGCGATCGCATTTTGCAACGTGCGGGAAATAGATTCTTGTCCGATCAATTCATCAAAGTGCTTGGATCGATAGCGACGCGCCAACACGGTATAGCCCGCGGTGGAACTTGTCGCTGAACTGCTTGCGCCTGCGAACAGTGCGTCGGACATTGGCTCATTTGAAATCAAAGCGCCTGGAAGAAGCGTGCTTGCATGTTCGGCGCTGGACGCGCTTGCATCAGAGCTTGCATCTGCGCTTGTCGCTTTACTGGAATTTTGAACGGTTGATTTTTTAGCCACGATCAATTCCTTTGCACTGCTTACGAGGACGGTCAGGCTTGCGTCGGCATGGATGCCGCTGCTTATGGCTGCTGCGGTCAAGCTCTGACCAGGTTCACATGACACCCACCCAACGGGCCCGACCGTCCTCGAAAGCAGTGAACTTTGAATCCTAGCTTCACCGTCCGCCGCCGTACAATCCAAAGATGGCTCCAGAAACCAACGCGCAATCGCAATCCGACTCGCGCAATGAAATTGAAGACATTTCCCCGCAAAGCGAGGGGTTTTCTATGGTAACCAGCGACCCACCACTGCCCAGCGTGGAGTCCACCAACGCGCGTTCTGGCCGCTTTCTCATGCAGGTGGTTCGACTTTTGTTCATCACGCTTTTAGTGAGCGTGGCGTTGCTGACGGTGAGCAGCGTAAAAACTACTTTTGACTTCAGCTTTGCCATGATTCTTGGCGTCGCTATTTCCACCACGGCAGTTGGCATCATTGTTGTGGTCATTGACGCGCTGACTCCCAACAAACGCATTGCGGGAGTGGTGGGAATTTATATTGGAGTGTGCTTTGGTTTGATCGGCGCGGTCGCTTTCGGCGCCCTGCTTGATACCGTGGCCAACGCCTGGGAATTTAACGACCCAACAACTAAAATTTATTTGAACTTGGGTAAATCCATTGTTGGATTGATCGTGTGCTATCTCAGCGTCAGTGTGGTGCTGAATACCAAGGATGATTTTCGACTGGTCATTCCCTATGTGGAATTCAGCCGCACGCGCCGCGGTGTACGGCCTTGGCTTGTCGACACCAGCGTGTTGATTGATGGGCGCATCATTGCGCTGGCCAATGCGAAATTGCTTGACGCGTCGTTGGTCATTGCCAATTTTGTGGTGGATGAATTGCAACGCTTGGCCGACAGCGGTGACAAAACCAAACGCGCGCGTGGGCGCCGTGGCTTGGAAAACCTGATCAAACTGCGGGAAAATGCTTGGACTGAAGTGACGCTGCAAAATTTTCGCGTGAGCGGCTTGAGCGTTGATCGCCTGTTGCTTGAGGCCGCCAAAGGCGACGGCCTACGCATTCTCACAACCGATTCCAATTTGGAGTCCGTGGGAAAAATTCAGGGCGTCACCATTATTAATTTGGCAACCATGGTCGCATCGCTTCGACCAACCATTGGCGTTGGCGACATTGTGACAGTGGCCATTATCAAAGCGGGTGAAGCCGCGGGTCAAGGCGTTGGCTATCTACCCGATGGAACCATGGTGGTTGTGCAAGATGCCGCGACGCGCATTGGCGCAAGCGTTGAAGCCACCATTGC
>CAIUGT010000012.1 GCA_903898755.1 uncultured bacterium
ATCATCACGCGCTGGCGCATGCCGCCGGAAAAACGATGGGGATATTCATCAAGCAACTCGCTCTTGCCGCGCTTGAGCGCCATGGCGTCGCTTTTAAATCGCTCCTTGAGACGGTTGTAAATTCCCACCGTCTCCAGTGAATCAATCGCGCGCTCAATGGCGTCTTCCACGGTGACTTTTTGGTGCAGCAGAATCGCCTCAAGAATTTGATCGCCGATGGTGTACACCGGATTCAAACTTGTCATGGGCTCTTGAAAAATCATGGCCACACGTCCGCCGCGCACGCTTAACATTTGCTGCTCTGAAAGCGAGAGCAAGTCGGTGCCCTCCAACAAAATAGTTCCGCGGTCAACGCGTCCAGGTGGCGAGGGAACAAGTTGCATGGTGCTGAGCGCCGTCACGCTTTTACCGCAACCTGATTCACCCACAACTGCCAATGTTTGCTGCGGAAATATGCTCATACTGACGCCAGCCACGGCTTGAATGCGCGGCGCGCCCGGGTTGCTTGCGTTGTCAAAACTCACGGCCAAGTCCGCCACTTCAAGCACGGGCTTGGTCAACAACTTTCCAGAGGCCCGAGCTTGAACTGATGCGTGAATGTCTGCCATTAGTGGGCCGCCTTGCGAAGTTTGGGATCGATCGCGTCGCGCAACGCTTCGCCAAGCATATTGTAACTCAACACGCTTAGGAAAATGGCGACGCCAGGAAATACCGCCAACCACCAGACGAACGTTCCCGTGCTGGCCGTGGCGCTTGAAAGCAACTTGCCCCAACTGGCTTGTCCATCTGGACCAAGTCCTAAGTAGCTCAAAGTTGCTTCAATACTAATTGCTGCGGCAATAGAAAAACTTGCGTCGACCAGCACGGGTGTCACGCCGTTGGGCAACATGTGGCGGAATAAAATGGCGCGCAGCGGTAGGCCCACCGCTTGCGCGGCTTGCACAAATTCTTGCTTGCGAAGTTTCATGAACTCCGCGCGCGTGAAGCGCGCCGCGCCGGTCCACGAAAACATTCCAATGATGGCCATCATCATGTAGGTGTTGCGCGGCAGAACTCCCGCGGCCACGATGAGCAAGAACAACACGGGAACCGCCATGAATATTTCCACTATGCGGAACAGCAATAAGTCAATCCATCCGCCAAAATAACCCATGATTGCGCCAATGGTCACGCCAATCAACACGGACAGTCCGGTGGAAACTAAGCCAATTGAAATGGACAATCGGCACGCCCACAACATTTGCGCAAGCACGTCGCCACCAAGCGCGTCAGTGCCCATGATGGTGAATCTTTTTCCAAATGGCGTGCCCTTCCAACTTTCCAGGTTGGGCAATTCCTCCACCATTGCGCCCGGCGGCGCGGCCACCATGTCGCTGCGCGTGTAGAGCGGCGACCACGGAATAGGCGCCCACACGCAGCGGATTTTTCCAGCGGCTTCATTGTCCATGTAGCGTTCAAAGTTGATCAAGGTCGCGCCGCCCGCGCTCACGGAAATGCCTCCACTGATCGCGGCCACGACCAACGCGCTTGCCACGCGCTTCCACAGCGAGTCAACAGATGGAATCCATGCCGCAACACATGCGGCTCCAAGTGATATGACCGCCGCGATGGCCCAACCACCATTGTTGCCACGCGCCATTTCTTTCAGCCACGGCGCGCGCGATGATTCACTGGCCCATTCAATCAGCGTTGGCGCCAAGACCACAATCACGCCCGCTTGAATCGCCGCCACAACGAACATTCCTGATCGTTGCGCGCGCGTGAGTGAACGTGGACCAATCAAAATCCATGGTGCGCCCACAAAAACTCCCAACAATAAAAGCCAATCTGTAGCCGTTAAATTGGCTAAAAGTGGCCACGATCGACTGGTCACTTCACCACTTGCGCCAATCTGTTCAATCATCCACGGATGTGAATTTGCGATCAGCGGCGCGAAGATGGCGAAGAACGCGATCAAAGAAATCCACAACAATCCAAAGCGCGCGCCGTTGCGTTTCAACACGCGGCTCCATGCGTCGGCCCAAAAGCCTTTGGCGCGTGTTTGCCCAACGCCGCGCATGGCGTCAATGCCGGAAATCATGTTTGGTGTGTCTTGATTGATCTCACTCATAGCTCACCCGTGGATCCGCGACCGCGTAGAGAATGTCGGCCAGCAACAACGCGAACACATTCACCGCCGCGATCATGAGCGTGTCGGCCAAAATTAAATCGCGATCATTGTTTGAAATGGCGTCCAAAATAAGGCTGCCCATTCCAGGCACGCTGAAGATGCGCTCCACCACAACGCTGCCGCCCAACATGGCCGGGAAAATTCCAACGAACATGGTGATCAACGGCAATAAACTATTTCGAAACACGTGGCGCACCACCACATCATTACGCGCCACACCCTTGGCTTTGGCGGTGCGCACATAATCGGCGCTGAGATTGTCCAACATGCTGGCGCGCGTCTGTTTGGAAAGAATGGCGAAAGAGCCGTATGTCAGGCACAAAACAGGAAGCGCAATGTGCCACACCAGGTCAAGAAGCCAGCCGGATTTCCAAATGCCCGCGGCATTGGTGCTGGGCAAAAATGCCATTGTGTCCGCGGTGGTGTCATGCAAACCGCTCACAGGAAATAAACCAAGATATTGATTGTTGGCAAGGAAACCAATCGCAAAAACGCCCGCAAGCACGGTGGGGATGGAATACAGCGAAAGGTATAGAACGCCAGTGAGAGTGTCGAACCAACTTCCGCGGCGCACGCTTGCAATCACACCTGTAGGAACCGCGATCAAATATGAAATTGGAAATGCAATCAAGTTGATCAGCAATGTCACTGGCAACGCTTCAATGATCAAGTCCCACACTGGGCGATTCTTGGAAAACGCCACGCCAAAGTCGGAGGTGTCAAGCGAAACAAGATTTGGAATAATTGGAAATCCGCTTTTGGGATATGGCCCCGCCAAGAACGCAGTGGTGGCGCGCTGACGCGTCTCTTCCGCAAGCGCCCAATTCGTATCCATAGTTTTTGCGGCAGCAAATAATTTGGCACGCGCAAGAGCAAGTTGCTCCACGCGCTTCGGAGTCGCATCTTTTTGCGCGGTCGCTTGCGCCGCATCAAGCACAATTAAAACATCCGAAAAGTCATTGGGCTTGGCGCCACCCTTGCCATCAAGGCGACCAACAAGCGGCGCGCCAACCGCGCGCGCAACATCCGCCAACGCGTCGCGAAACAAACGCACCGAACCGACATAACTACGACGCGCCCCCTCAGCATCTCGCTGAAGCCCTTTAAACTCGGCAATTTGGCTCTCATCTGTGCTTGGCGTAAACACCACGCTTGGCATGGCTGGCGGTGGAAACACTTGCGGCAACGACGGCTCAGGAATGGGCCGCGGCACACTGACACGCTCGCCACTCAACATTCGCAAATCACGCGTGCCAAACTTGATCGGCGAAATACTGCTCAACCATTTTCCATATTGCACAATCACTGGCTCGCTTAATCCGTAGCGATCTTCCAAATACGCCTGCTGCTGCGCGATGCCTGTTGTGTTGCCTTGACCACCAGCGGCTTGCATGGACGCGCCAATTCCACCTGGCGCCAATGCCAGCAACATGAACACCATCAATGTAATTCCCAACAGCGTAGGAATCATTAACAGCGATCTGCGAACAAGGTAGGTGACCATGCGTTGACTTTCGCGTCAGTTCTTCACGGGAACCGCGGACACCCTGAAGAATTCCTGCGGCTCAAGCCCGGTCTTGTAGGTGTTCACATTTCCAAAGTCACGCTTCACAAAGCGCAACCACGGAGCCACGCGAATAAATGTGTAGGCCTGATCCTCCGCAACGCACGCTTCAAACTGCCGCCACACTTGCATGCGTTCGGCTTCGTTCATGGCGCGGCGCCCCTTCTCTATCAACGCGTCGCACTCTGGACTGTTCCACTGCGTAAAATTGTCTCCACCTTCTTTGATGCTTTCACTGTGCCAAATTTGGCGCGGATCGCTCTCTGGCGCGTTGTTGCCCCAACCCATGGTTATGGCGTCAAAGTCGCGCAATTTAAGCAATTCTTGATAACGGCTCCAATCCACTGGACGCGTTGTCATGACAATGCCGGCCTTGCCGAAACTGTCTTTCACAAAACGCGCGATGCGCTCGCTGATCTCGCCGCCCGTTGCATATGTGTATTCAAAAGTGAACTTGTCGCCTTTTTCATTTTCCAAAATTCCGTCTCCATCGCGATCTTTCCAACCCGCCTCCGCCAAAAGTGCTTTGGCTTTTTCAAAATCAAATGGAAGCGGCGCCACGGATGGATCGCTGCCAGGACTTTCTGGATTCACGGGACCCTTGGACACAATTCCAATTCCATCCCAAATGTCGCGGATCATTTTTTCACGGTCAAGCAACATGGTCATAGCGCGTCGAACGCGCTTGTCGGCAAATGGCGTCAAGCCCTTGCCAGCGCGCGGACCACATTGCCACGCGATAAAGCTGTATCCGCAACGCATGTTGGTCCACGTCAACGCGTAATTTGTTTTCTCAAACTCAGGCTCCTCTTTCATGATCTTGTTGAACTGCGGACTTGTTGGCAGCATCATGGAGCCTTCGCCATTGCGATACGCCACCAAGCGGCCAAGATCATCTTTGATGGTGCGGAATCGCATGCTGGCAAGCGGCGCGGGCTGGGCCCAATATTGCTCGTTGCGAACCAGCACAACATCTTGTCCAGGCGTCCATTGATTCTTCAAATCGTCTGCATTTTTAGGCAGTTTCTCCAAGCGAAATTGCCCGGAGCCCATCATCATTCCAGTGGACTGGTTGATTTGCGAAGGCTCAAATGTGCCGTAGTAATGCTTGGGCAAAATTGGATCGCCAAACGCTATGAGAATATTGGTGAACAGCGGCTCCTTGAAGATGAACTCCACCGTGTGGTCGTCGATCACCTTCACATCTTTCAAATTGTCTTGCGTGCTGCGCGTGCGCTCGGCCTCGATCAGCGGATTATTGATGAAGTCAATGTAGGTGTAACGAACATCTTCGCTTGTCACGGGGTGTCCATCGCTGAAGTGCGCCAGTGGATTGATGTGCGCGCGAATCCACAAACCGTCGGGATCAATTTGCCATCCATCGGCAAGTTGCCCAACCATTTTCAAAGTGCGCGGATCAAATGTTCCAAGATTTTCAAAGACGCGGTCGTTGACGCGCGTTGAATACACGTCGCTGGAAATGTATGGAGTTAACTTGGCGGGTTGCGCCTCGAACAATTCCGTGAACTCGCCACCCATAGCGTAGCCAGGAATTTTTGCGGGATCAGTTGCGGCAGTCGGCGCTTTCCACTGCTCCACTTTCACACCAGGGCGCGCCCACGCGTTGTCGCTTGGTGCGGCAGAATTGACCGCGGCGTTGGAATTTGTCGCGGCACTGGCAGCAGCCACTGGCGCAACGCGAATTTGCTGAATTCGCTTTTCAAGTTCAAGCAACCGATCATCCACGCGCTGCAAGAGCACCCATTGTCGATCGCGCTGCACCATCAACAGCCACATGGAAAGCGCAATGCCAAGAAGAAGAACAAAAAACACGAAATCTTTGAAGCCAAATCCGTTTTTCATAAGGGTTGGCAGCGTATCACCACATCAACAAATTGGGCAGCGACGAATCATCCCGCGGAGGCTGGGTCAAGTCGATCACGCAGCCGATCCGCCGCAAAATTGAGGGTTAATAAAGCGAATGCAATCACTGCGCACGGCGGCACCAACAACCACCATCGCCCTTTCACCAAATTCATTTCCGGCAAACCAGCGGCAACCAAATTTCCAAGACTTGGAAGCGGATCGCGAATTCCAATTCCAAGAAAGCTTAAAAAACTTTCACTTAAAATTGCGCCAGGCACCGCAAGCGCCGCGTACGCCGCAACAGGTCCCGCCAAGTTGGGCAGCAAGTGCCACCAGAAAATTCGACCAGTTCCCGCGCCAGCCGCGCGCGCCGCCTCCACATAAGGTCGTTCGCGCAGCGATAAGACTTGCCCGCGCACCACCCGCGACATGGTCAACCAACCCACTCCGGAAATCGCCACGAGCATGGTGAAAAAATTCAACACTTGACGCGAGGTCGGCGCAAAATCTCCAAAGACCCGCTCGGCGAAACCATCCACCGCGACACCCAGCAATGTGACCAACAACATGGATGGCAACGCGTACAACACATCCACCGAGCGCATGAGGACGCTGTCCAAGCGGCCGCCAAACCACGCCGCCGCTGCTCCCCAAAATACGCCAACCGCGGTGGCCACCAAGGCGGCGCACATACCCAGAGACAAACTAATCACGCTGCCGGCGCATAAACGCGCAAACACATCGCGGCCAAGGCGATCTGAGCCAAGCCACATGGCGGGCACATATTGATTTAATTCACGTGCCTTTTGCACTCGCTCAATTGCCACTTGATCCGCCATCCATATTGGCGGCATTAAACTCAACTGCAAATTACCGGCGGCCCAACGCGGCGCGGAACTACTTCCACTCAGCGTGACTTCGCCAAAAGCCCATGGCGTTGACAACGCCACCAACGCCAACAATGACATTAACAACCACAAGCCAATTCCCAATCGATTTTTATTTACACGCGCGCCGCGTGAAGATGCGGGCATTTGGGAGGGTTCAATCACATCGACAGGGCTTGCGGTCACGCCCTAAGAATACGCTGATTCAATTTCGACATGCGGCATGATGATGCGTTGGCTGAAAAAACTTCGCTATTTCACTCATGACAACATGAAATAGACGGACTCTATTTCAACCCAATTCGCAACTACGGTTTTGTAGGCGCGGGCTTGGAAGCCGGCTCATTGTCATTTCCACGAGCTCGTCCGCCAAAACCACCCATCACACCACCCATGCCGCTGGGTCGTCGCCCAAATTTTGGGTCCTCACCTTTGCGGATGGCCTCGATTATTTCAGCGATGGATTTATCGCGGTCCCGAATATCTTCTTGCAACTTTTTGCGCGCGTCCTTGAGTGATTTATCGAGCGCGACAAATTCAAAACCGCGCGCCTGAATATCCAACTCCACTTGCTTATGCGCGCTGGCTTGAATGTCCTTCATAATCGATTCCTGCGCCGAAACATCGCCACTTTTCTGGGCGGCATTCCAAGCCTCACCCAATTCGCGAATTTGATTTTGCACGCGAATGTCCTCCACTCGAACGCGATACAAATCAGGCTCGCGCTCTTTCATCATGGACAAGCCCATCAACTTGCGGGCTTCGCGCGCAAGCCGCTCACGCAACGCTTTGGGATCACTCTGGCGAAGTTTCACCAACTCATCGGCCCATTGCGCGTTCACATCGCGCGCCGTGGCAATCACTCGATCAATTTCTTCCTCGCTTAATTCGCGACGCGCGCCTTCACCACCGCGCCAACCGCCACGATTCGCGCCCTCGTCGCCACGCGCTGACTGCGGCTCTTGAATGCTTGCCGATGAATTGTGTTGAGCTGATTTTTCTGGTTGAAGCGACTGTTGCGCTTGCGATCCAACTCGCAAAGTTGTGGCGGCAACCGCGGCAACAATCAACATTCCAACTGCCACTCCTGACACGAATGTTTTTGAAATCATCGCCCAGCCTGCCCAGTGCCCAGCACGCTTCGCATTTCAAATGCCAAATCATCAAGACCCGCGCCTTGCGCGGAAGCGAGTCCAATGAAACTGTCATCGCCGGAAGAATTTGAAGACGCTTCAAGCACTGCCGCAAGCGAACGATCATCTGATGGAGTGCTTGCACGCATGCCCGCAGTTTGCCACGACAAGATCGCACCGCCGGCCAAAATTAAAATAGCAGCGGCGGCCTTCCATTGAAACGATGTGCGCGAACCAATGCGACCCACGACTTCTTGATTGGGCAGGTGCGAGACACTCGCTTGAAAAATCCGCGCGGATAATCCGCTTGGAATTTCGCTCGCGCTGGAATGCAGCGCGCGAAGTGTTCGGGCAAGTTCAAGATCGTCATGGGTTTCCATTGGTGTTCTCCTGAAGCCTACCCAACGGGGCGGGCGGTTTTTTGTTGCAACACGCATGCAAAAGAAAGAAAGTATCGGACTCGAATTTCATGATGGCTCGTCCCCCATATGCCGTCGCATCAAGTCTCGCAATTTGCGAATAGCTCGATGATGCCGCGCTAGAAGCGTGCCCAGTGGCTCCGAAAGCATCACGGCAATTTGTTGAAAACTCATGCCGCCCTGATGACGCAAATCAATAATGGCGCGGTCGGAATCCGGGAGTTGGTCCATGGCCTCGCGCAACGCATGAATTTCCTCTTCATTGGCCTTGTCTTGGACGGCTTTTTGCGGCGCCAAATCCGTCAAAATGTCGCTATCCATGGGCTTCGCGTGCAACTTGCGCCGTCGCATTTCATCCCGCAAACGGTTTATGGCTATTCGAAAAATCCAGGCCTGAAAATGTCCTTGCTCGACATAGTCGGCAAGCTTGTGCGCAATGGTGCAAAACACGCTTTGCGTAATTTCCTCCGCAAGTTCTTGATTGCGGGTGTTGGAGCGTAAATACGCGTAAATGCGCGGAGACCAATATTCAACCACAACGCGCCATGCATTGGTGTCGCCCTTGGCGGCGCGCGCCAGCAACTCGCGGTCAAATTCTTCTTCTGAATCCTGCACTGCGGCAAGTCTACAACTCAACACTCTTGCGGGTTCTTGTTCATCCGCTATTTGATGATGCAATGCATTGCCGCCACACGGCAACAATCACATTGGCATGCCGTCAAAATCATCGCGCGCATTTTGCGAACGATCATTTGGACGAACCAAACGCGGAGGCGCATCCCAAGAATTCGCAGCAGGATTGTCGGAGAAATCTCGGAAGCGAGTCACGCGGCTGTCCCATGTCAAACGAACAACGCCCGTGGGTCCGTTGCGCTGTTTGGCAATGATCAATTCGGCAAGTCCGCGCTTGTCTGGATTGGCTTCGCCCCAATCATCATCGCCTTGATGGTAATACTCCTCGCGGTGCAACATCATGACCACGTCAGCGTCCTGTTCAATGCTGCCCGACTCGCGCAAGTCGCTCATTTGCGGACGGTGACCTGGTCGATCCTCGGACTTGCGGCTGAGCTGGCTCAGACAAATCACAGGCACCTCTAGTTCGCGCGCCATGGCTTTAATACCGCGGCTGATATCGCTAACTTCCACTTGACGATTTTCACTGCGCGTTCCCGCCGACATCAATTGCAAGTAGTCGATGAAAATAGCTTCAATACTATGTTGCTCGCGCAAGCGACGCGCTTTGCTGCGCATGGACAACATGGTCAGACCTGGCGTGTCGTCAATCCAAACCTTGCTGGTCTTCATGGCTTCGCACGCGGCAAGCAACGCGCGATAATCCTCGTTGCGCAACATATTGCGGCGCAGGCGTTGTGAATCAATTCCGCTTTTGCTGCACAACAAGCGCTGCACCAATTGCTGCTTGCCCATTTCCAAACTAAACATGGCGACGGCGTGGCCCGCGGCCGCGGCATTCTCCATCATGTTCAACGCGAACGCGGTCTTGCCCATGCTGGGTCGAGCCGCCAACACAATCATTTCGCCCTTCTGCAAACCACTTGTAATCTCGTCAAATTCCGCGAAACCCGTGGGCGTTCCGTTGAATGATTTTCCATCGCTCGTGTCGATCACTTTGATCGCGTGATCAAGCAACTCCTGCAAGCTGGAAAATTGCGCGGACTCTCGTCGTTGCGCGATTGCGAAAATGCGCTGCTCGGCGGCCTCCAAAACTTGTTGCGGAAGATCGGTCGAGGCTTGCGCGTCGGCAAGAATTTCTCCCGCTGCGCGAATCAACTCGCGCAGCGTTGCCTTGTCGCGCACCAAGCGCGCGTACTCACTGGCGTGCGCGGCGGTGGGAACGCTTTCCGCAAGTTCCACCAAATACGCGGTGCCACCAACATCATCAAGAATGCCGCGGTCAAGTAATTGTTGATTCAGTTGCACCACATCAAGCGAGGCGGTGCGATCCCAAATGCCAACCATGGCTTCAAAGATGGCGCCATGCGCTGGGCGAAAAAAATCGCCGCTGGTTCGAACCAACTGCACCACATCTCCGACCACTTTGGGATCGATCAAAATAGATCCAAGTAAACTCATCTCCGCTTCAATGGCATGCGGCGGCGCGGCATCAAGAAGACGCTGGGCGTCGCGCATATCCATGCGGGGACGCGCGCGGTCTGACCCGCGATTGTGTGACTGCTTTGGTTCCATGATGAGCCGCCTAAAAGTTGTGGAGTGAGTGACCCGAAAGACTTAAAGCGCGTTCGCAAGTTCTGCGGGCACAACACCTTGTTCACGCATCAAGCGACCTGGCTTGAAGCGCACTGAGCGCTTGGCAGGCACCTTGACAGGGACAAGTGTCTTTGGATTTTGCGCCATGCGCGGCGCGCGTTGACGAACTTCAAACACTCCGAAGTCGCGGAACTCTAGTCGGTTGCCTTGATTCAATTCTTCAATGACCGCGTCCAAAAATGCCTGAACAATTTTTCGAGTCTCGCCACGATCCGCGCCAGTTTTTTGAGCGACTTGTTCAACCAATTCTTTTTTCGTGATCGTGGTCATCTTTGAAGTGTCTCCAAAATTATTTTTCAAGGGGAACATAAAACTTATTTCCAACGCTTCACAGTATGGTCAAGAAGACGGGTCCGCGTCAAGAGCAAATATCATCAACGATTTATGAGCGAGTTGTCCCCGCGTGTTGTCCACGGATGCGATGAATAGCGTTTGTAGTGCTTAAACCCGCACGCAAACCCAAAATGTGCAAAGTTGCATTTATTTTCTTGACAACTCCCATTTCAGGTATTTGTTCCGGTTGATAATCCCCGCCCTTGGCGTAGACATGAGGACGCGCCGCCAACAGTGTTGCGTCCGCGGTGGACTCATCAAACCAAGTGACAAAATCCACGCACTCAAGCGCCTCGACCACTTCAAGTCGTTGCTCTAGCGGAAACACTGGGCGATCTTCGCCTTTCAGTTTGCGAACACTGGCGTCGCCATTGAGCGCCACCACCAAACAATCGCCAAGAGACTTGGCCTCGCGCAAACTGGCCACATGCCCCGCATGTAAAACATCAAAGCAACCGTTTGTGAAAATAATTTTCTGTCCCGCCGAACGCCGCGCATCCATCTCCAGCGCAAGGTCCGCGCGATTGCGAATTTTGCCCGCGAGATGTCCAGCCTGCAACAACACTTGTTTGTGAATTTGCGCCAGAGGAATGGGCTTGGCTCCAAAAACTTCCACTTCAAGTCCCGCGGCCACATTTGCAAGTTGAACGGCCTCAAGCCAAGAAAATCCGTTGCACAACGCGCCAGCGAGCGCCGCCAAAACCATGTCGCCAGCGCCGGTCACGTCATAGACCTTGCGGGCCAATGTTGGAACATGCACGGGTTGCGCCGCGGGCATGCCCAGTAGTGCGCCGTGGCGATCAAGCGTTAACACAATCGCCTCAAGATCAAGCTGCGCAATCAATTGCTCAGATATCGCGCGCAGAACTGGCTCATCAAAACCAGAATTCGCGCGCACGCCAGTGGCTTGCTCGGCTTCACTGCGATTTGGCGTGATGGCGGTCGCGCCTTTGTACTTGGCGTAGTCGTTGATGGCAGCGGGATCCACCAGAAGTTTTTTATTCGCCGCGCGGCAACGCTTGATCAACTCGGCGCACAACGCCGGCGTGCACACGCCCTTCGCGTAATCCTCCAAGCACACAATGTCGCAATTGGGCAGCGCATCATCAATGGCCGCCAGTAACCGCTCGGCAATGTCCGCGGAAATTGGCTCGCGACTTTCCATATCAAGGCGAAACATTTTTTGCGGATGACGATGCTGCGCCAATCCAATCAAACTTTTTTTCACGGTGGTTGGCCGCGACGCGTCCTGCACCAGATGCTTGGAATCGCAACCGCCAACCTTCAACAATTCACGCAGCGACTTTGCCTCCGCGTCCGCGCCCGTCACGCCAACGCATTGCACCGTTGCGCCCAAAGCCGCCGCGCACAACGCAACATTGCTGGCGCCGCCGGCGGTTTCCTCCAGGTCTTGCGCGCCGCGGCTTAACAACACGGGCACTGGCGCGTCGGGGCTCAATCGCTCAGCGGCTCCGAAGAGCGCTTGATCAAGCATGAAATCACCAATCACCAGAACGCGGAATGCTTTCCACGCTGCCATTTTCACGACCAAACCTTCGGTTGAGAAACTCATGACACGCAGTCTAGCGATGACAGCGGCTTTGCCCCACGCGCACCGCGCGCGCCAATTGCTCTTGCACCAGGCTTTCACCCTGCAAAAATTCAATCGCTAAACGCGGACGCACCAAGGGCAACTCGCTCTTCACACCCAACGGCGCAATCTTCATCCAATCTTTTGGCGTGACAATCACGGCCTCCGCGCCGGCTTCTTGCGCCCGCAGCAGCAAGCGCGCCACTTTCGGAGCGTCCCAACGCGCGTGATCCATTAAACGCGGAACATCCACCACGGCGGCGGCCACCGATTCAGTTTGCTCAACAATGGCCCGCGGATTTCCGGTGCCCGCCCATACCGCAACGCGCTTGCGCCGCAACCATGCAACTTCATGCACCGCGCCTGCGTCAATTCCTTCAAGACCAGTCCACGCATGGCGGCACCACGCCAGCGGCGCTTGTCCATGCAGCTTCAAAATCTGATCCGCCAACTCATCATCCACTTTCAAAGCGCGCGTCACAATGACTCCGCTTGCGCGACGCAGAGAAGATGCCGGCTCACGCAACCAGCCAAGCGGAAGAAGTCCGTCATCCAGCGCGGGTCGCGTGGCGTCGATCAAAACCAAATCACAATCGCGGCGCAATTGCCGATGTTGAAATCCATCATCAAGAACAACCAAGTCGCACGAAGGATTTTTCACGCGCGTCGCCGCAATGCGCCGAGCGCGATCGGCGCCAACCGCGACAATAATGCCGGGCAAGGCCGTTCGATGTTCCAACACTTCGTCTGCTGTTTCACCGCCTTTATGCCCGCGCAACGCAATCATGGGCGCGTGCCCACCAGCCTGCAGCGTCCGCACAATCCACTGCGTCACTGGAGTTTTTCCAGTTCCACCCGCGGTGATATTTCCAACGCTCATTACGGGCAATCCACAATCCATTGGAAGCTGTCGTTCCAAACGATTGCCACGCGCGCGAATCGCCGCGCCATACCCAACGCTTGCGGCGACCGCGAAAGGTTCCATCCAAGTTGGCAGCGGTCCGCTCATTGACATTCTTTCTCAATTTGGAAAATCAGTTCTTTGACTCGGCGCCACGGAAGTCCGGCCACCGTATCTGGATCACCATCACAATGTATTCGCCATCCATCCGCCATTCGCTCGCCAATGTCGTAACCACCTGCGCGCCCTTGCCACAAATCACTCTCAATATAGTTGTGCAATATTTCCTGACCAACCGCTTCGATGGTCACATGAGCTTGATCGAAAAATGTCCACTGCCTCTGCTCACACACAATGCACACGCCGGTCACCACGCGATGCGCTCCGCGAAACGCCAACTCCATCATGGATGCGGCCTCTAAACGACTACGCGGCTTGCCAACGGCGCGTCCGTCCATTTCACAAATTGTGTCGGCGGCCAAAATGAATTTGCCTTTGCAGCGCGGCGCGAATGTTTCCACAACAGATTGAGCCTTCAATTGTGCAATTCGCATCGCGTTCTGCTCAACCACACCCTCGGGCGCTTCGGCGGCGTCATCAAAAGGAGCCTCAATTGCCTCAAATTCAACGCCCTCACGACGCAGAATTCGCATTCGGTTCGCCGAACGGCTTGCCAAGACCAAAGATCTCATGAATATGCATCCCAAATCATGGTTTCAACGGATGGTAGTCACACCCTGGCTCATTCCCTTGTTGAGTTGATAATAAATGTCTGAAATACCATCCGTCGAAATTCCCCAATCACATTTCAAAGGACCCTCTGTATATAGTTGCAATCTCATCGCCGAGCGAACATTGACCGACCCAATTCCAAAACCAAACTTTCCAGATCCGGCTGGTCAATCCGGCTCCCCGAGTGGAACGTTCGCCTCCAGTGGAACTTCATCTCCCGGAGACAGCGCCGCGGGCAGGTCCAGCGGTGATACGGTTGTCGGACGTGTCGTTGTGGAACGCGGTTTGGCCACAAACGATGAAGTCGAAAAGTGCCGCGAACTTCTCAAGCGACTTCCGCCAGGCAGCCGTCTGAGCGACATCCTGATTCAAAAAGAAGTCATCACTCGCCGCCAATTCGCGCGCGTGCAACGCGAGTTGGAAAGCACGCGTCCACAGAAAGCAATTCCGGGCTATCAACGAATGCAGAAATTGGGTGCGGGTGCAATGGCCGAGGTTTTTCTGGCCAAACAACTTTCACTCGATCGCCTGGTTGCCATCAAAATTCTTCCGTTGAAATTTTCCAGCGATCCCAAATTTATTGAGCGCTTCTATAAGGAAGGCCGCGCGGCTGCAAAACTGAATGATCAGCACATCGTTGGCGCGCTGGATGTTGGCCAAGCTGGCGATCAACATTATTTTGTCATGGAGTACGTTGACGGAGAAACCGTGCACGACCGCATTTTGCGTAAGCGACGCATTGGTGAGAAGGAGTCCGTGGAAATTGTCATGCAAGTCGCCAAGGCGCTCAAGCATGCGCATCAAATGGGTTTCATTCATCGCGACATCAAACCCAAGAACATCATGATCAACAAGGCGGAGGTCGTGAAGCTTGCGGATCTTGGCCTAGCCCGCGCGCTGAGTGATCGCGAAGCGGCTGAAGCCGAGGCGGGCAAAGCCTTTGGAACTCCGTATTACATCAGTCCAGAGCAGGCCAAAGGCAAAACCGATATCGGTCCAACAGCGGACATTTACGGCCTTGGCGCGACTTTTTATCACATGATCACGGGCAAGGTTCCGTTTGAAGGCAAGAGCGCCGCGGATGTCATGCAAAAGCAAATTCGCGAACCACTTATTCCGCCGGATCATGTTGTGTCTGAAATTTCATCAGGCGTGGCGTTGATTATTGAAATGATGATGGCGAAGGATCCGCGTGATCGCTACCAAAGCGCCGCGCAACTTTTGGAGGATCTTGAATCCGCGCACGATGGACACGATCCAATTCACGCACGCCCTTCGCACACGCTGGTTTCGTCGCTCGCGAAAACTTCCTCCGACAGCGCGGATGCGCCATCGGAAGTTCGTCGATTCGAAGGTTCACCAAGCGCAATCCCCTGGAAATTCATTTTGATTGGCGGATTACTCTTGGCCAGCTTATTGGCGAATCTGTTTTTCTACATGCGCCATGGACCGCCGAATTAAAAGCGGCGACGCCACGGCCATTTCAATCAAGAACTTATTTCAGCGAGCAACTCCACCTCAACACTGGCGCCAAGTGGCAATGCGATATTTCCAACCGCCGCACGAGCATGGCGGCCGGGTTCGCCAAAAATTTGCTGCAGCAATTCACTGGCACCATTGGCAACCTTTGGCTGCTCTGTGAAACCAGCATCACTGCATACAAACACTCCAACACGAATAATTTTATGGATTCGATCCAATCCGCCCGCCGCATCAGCCAACACCGCGAGGCCATTCAGCACGCACTGCCGCGCCGCCGCGGCTGCCGCCTCTATTGATGTCTTGCTTGGAACAGAACCGGTGGCGATTAATTTCCCATCTTGAAATGGAAGCTGCCCGCTGACGTAAACAAGATTGCCCGTGCGCACAAATGGCACATAGGCCGCCACTGGCTTGGGGGCGGGCGGAAGAGTAAGTCCAAGAACCTTCAGACGATCGGATGGTGATTCATTCATTTTGGCATATTGGCGGAACCGAGGGGGTTTCGTCAACGAACGGAACCTTGTCAAGATCTTTATTTTTTCTTGACCAATTGGAATCATTTGGTAGTTTGTTTACTGATTGCTTCGTGCATATACCCGCCATCGGAAATTTCCGAGAGCAAATTGCACTCATTTGGTTGGGAAACCAACCGTTCATCGGCTCGAAGCAGTCGACATCCTGAGTGGAAAGGCAATGAAGTGCTTATAGATGAACGCCACTGAGTCGCGTCCATCTAAGCGAACATCGGCGCTCCTGAATTCAGGAATCGCTTGTTTTCAAGGCTCATTGCCCCCTTCCTACATAGATCGTTTTTATTTTCAAACCTATTCAAATGGTTTTGAAATGGCACTTGTTTGAGATTTTGAATGAAAGGTTGCCAACGTAGGCCGCCATTCAAGTTTTCAGCCGACTGGCTCTTTGGAATTGGATTTGGACACACCCCCCTTTGGAGATTCACCCCATGCGTAAAAATCGCGGTTTCACCCTTATCGAACTCTTAGTCGTTATCTCAATCATTGCGCTTCTGATTGGTCTTCTGTTGCCCGCCCTTTCAAAGGCTCAGCAAAATGCCAAGGAAACCAAGGATATGGCGCAAATTAAGCAGGTCCATTCTGGAATGCTCATCTTTGCGAACTCCGACAAGAAGGGTTCTTTGCCTATTCCAGGAATTGTGGATCGCAAAGGTACAACCCAAGGCGTGGGTGAAGAAGCCACGCAGGCGAACAATACTCGCTGCCTCTATTCGCTCATGATCGCCAAAGAATTCTTCAACCCCGATCTCGTGGCTGGTCCAACCGAAACCAATCCAGTTGTTGTGGAAATGGGCAAGTCTGGAACTCCAGCCTACGACATGACCAAATATCAACCTGCGAAGGACCAATATTGGGATTATGCCTTTGGAGACAAAGTCAGCATCACGCAGAATCAAATGAATACGACTACTTCCATGGCAAAAACAGATTTTGCCCTTGGTTCTACACCCGTTCCACAATATTGCAACACTTCCTATGTTCACAACGCGTTGTGGGGAATTCGCCGCGACACACAGTGGAAGAACACCGCCGATTCAACCAAGCCTTTAATGGGAACACGCGGACTTGATCCGGTGATTCAAAATAAGAAGGACGACAAGGCCGCGGACAACTATGCCCACAACTATGCAACGCAATTGATCGGGCCAAAGCAGGAATGGAACGGAAACATTTGTTTCGCCGACAATCACATGGAGCGTGTTCTGAGCTTCTACCCAGAAGGCGTGACCTATGAGTGCGGCGGCAATAATCCAACGCGCGACAATATTTTCGACGCGGATTTTCCAAGTGCAGCCACGGCAAAAACATCAACCAAGTGCAACAAGTATGGCGGCCAAAATGGAACAACCATTATGCCTTACTCGGCTGGTGACACCTGGATTGGAATGTTCTCCGCCAAAATTGACGGCGACGCCGCCCTCATTGGCTTGCCTCTGTTTGATCCAATGGATAAGTGATTTTCAATGCGTACACACACACCATCATTTCAAAACTTTTCAAACCCCCTATTCGAGAAACCCACTATGAAAAATAAAAATGGATTCACCCTGATTGAATTACTCGTTGTTATGGCGATTATCGCGCTGTTGCTCGGACTCCTTTTGCCCGCGCTTGCCAAGGCTCGTAACACAGCCCGACAAGTCAAGGATGCGACTCAAATTAAACAGGTCCACACTGCGTGGTTCACCAAAGGAACAGACAGTCCACGTGGCGTCTTTCCACTTCCTGGTGAAATCAACCGCCTTGGTTCGCTTCCAGGACGCGGCGACGAAGATGAGTTGAAGAACAGCCACGCCAATTTGTTCGCGGCGTGCATTGCTCAGCAATTTATTGGGCCTGCAATTTTGATTAGCCCCTCAGAGTCTTCCAGCAATATCGCGGTGTGTTCGAACTATGACTACACCAAGTACAAGCCTGCTCAGGATATTTACTGGGACGGCGACATGGCTAATGCAACTTCTGGAAACTCGGGCGTGACAGGCACACGTAATTTCAACACCGATCTGACTAAAATTTCCGCGACAAGTTACGCCACAATGCCATTGACTCCACGATCAACCACATCGAAAGTTTCAAACCGTCGCGATACGCAATGGAAAGTTGGAGCGACTGGTGGAAGTAAATTTCCGATCACTGGAAATCGCGGCGTAAAGGATGGGTTGATGACAGGCGCGGAGTCAGATGCCCTGTCTTACACCAACTCAAACACTCTGAAGATTCACGGCGCCGTGAATCAATGGGAAGGCTGGGTTTGCTTCAATGACGGTCACGCCACTTTTGCCAACGGATTTTGGCCAGAAGGAATGAACTGCGTTGTCAACGGAGATCCTGAAAAATCCTGCGCGCCTGGAACCACCAAAATGGGCCTGGACAATATCTTCAAAAGCAATGACACGGAAGGCAACACTGACGCCTATCTGTGCGTGGTGAAGAAAATTGAAGGAACAGCCACGACTGGATTCAAAGTAACCGATGAGGCTTTGAACTGGGACTAAATTTAGAACTCTATTTCCAAGTTCATCCATGAACATGACCAGAAGACCGATCACACGATCGGTCTTCTGCTTTTTTAAGAATTCATTGCCAATATTCAAGATCACAATTTTTTAAAGCGCCAGTTGAGAAAGAACTAGAATCAAATTGTGATTCCACTTTTGCTACTCATGCTTGGGCTTGCGCAAACTTCGCCAGCCTTGACAGCCATTTCAGCTGCTCGAAAAGCTGACGTGGTTTGTGTTTTGCCAATTCAAGGAGAAATGGATGCGCTGACGATTTCTGGTCTTGCGGATCGTTTGGCCAAGGCCAAGGCCGCGGGCGCCGACGCAATTGTGTTGCAACTTGATACGCCCGGCGGCGACTTGTTGGCCACGCTTGAGTTGTGTCGTCAAATTAAATCTGAATATCCCGCCAATACCGTGGCGTGGGTGCGACCGCGGGCGTACAGCGCGGGCGTCATCACCGCTTTGGCATGCCGTGAAATTGTTGTTGCGCCCCACGCCGTGTTGGGCGATGCGGCGCCAATTTCCGCAATGCCTGTGGCTGGTCTTATCACGCTGCCCGCGGCCGAGCGCGCCAAGTTGGAGGCTCCGTTGCTTTCAGAAGTCACTGATAGCGCGCGCCGATCCGGTCATGATGAGCGACTCGCGCGCGCATTTGTCGCGGTGGGCGATGAACTTTGGTTGGTGGAGGACACCGCTCGAGGCGAACGTTATGTCGTTGATGTGAATGAATATAAAATTGTGTTTGGAGAAGAACCCACTCGAATTCGGGGTTCAGCGGCACCTCCAATAGAAAATACTGAAACACCGGCAGAGATCGATGCCACATCGACAACAGAAGATGAACCGCAAGATTCCGCCGCGCCAACGCCGCCACTGTTGCCCTTTCGAACAGATGCGCTGCGCCAACCGGAAACAACGGGATTGGGGTCGGCATCTCAGCGAGATCAATCCATCCTTCCAAGTCGCGCGCCGTTGACAGCAACCGATCGCCCACGATTGAAAGTGATTTCCCAAATCGACGCCGCCAATGAATTGCTCACGCTGCAAGCCAACGAAGCCGTGGCATTTGGTTTGGCATGCGCCACGATTGCCAATGAAAGCGAATTGCAAAGTTTCTTTGGCGCTCACAAAATCTTCACCATCGCCGCCCCTTGGAGCGAGCAACTCGCGCGAGTGCTGACCAGTTGGTGGATGCGCACTCTGCTTGTCGCAATTCTTGTCATCTGCTTCTTTGGCGAAATGTCCGCGCCCGGCCTTGGCATGTTCGGCTTGACTGGCGTGGCGTGTGTGGCGTTGCTGGCCGGCGGATCATTTCTTGCGGGCTTGTCGCAATGGTGGCCAGCTATTTCCATACTCGCGGGACTCATCTTGATCGCCGCTGAAATTTTATTCTTGCAAGGAACTTTCATCAGCGGTGCGCTGGGCGTATTGGCGTTCACAGGCGGCGTGATTGGTCTCTTTGTGGTGTCCGATCCAACGCCTGAATCTGGCACAAAACAAGCATTTTTAGGGATCGCTTCACTTGTGACCGCCGTGGGAACGGCGGGAATAGTCGCGTGGCTGCTGGGACCAAGATTGCAACTGATGCGACCGTGGCAGGCCGCGGTTTTGCACGCGACTATAGGCGAGGCATCAAATGCATCAAGCGTCAGGTCCGCGCCTCCACCAGTTGGCACGCTTGCCTGCTCGGTGACAGACCTACGACCTGTTGGAAAAATTGAAATCGACGGCGTTCGCTTTGACGCGCGCAGTGAGGGCGCGTGGATTTCTTCTGGAACCAACGTACGTATCCTTCGCTCAGAAGGAAACGAACTCATCGTGGAGCTCATCTCATGAATTTTATTTGTCTATTGGCTCAACAAGCGACCGCATTGTCCTCCTCGGATGACTCGTGGCTCATTGCGGGGTTCGCGCTTTTTGGCGTAGCCCTAGTGCTCTTCGCGCTTGAGTTTGTGGTCCCAAGCGGTGGACTGATTGCAACGCTGTGCGTGCTTGTTGTTGCCGCGGGCGTCTTTTGTTTCTTCATGCATTCAGCAACTTGGGGGCTCGCTTCTCTCACCGCAACGCTTGCGGGCGCGCCCATTGCCATCGCTTATGGCTTAAAAATATGGTCAAACTCACCGCTGGCGCGTCGAGTCGTGTTGTCGCAGGCTATTGAAGATCAACCAAGGGCGAACAACGTCAAATCTCCGAGCGTGGCCATCGGAACTCTTGCCGTTGCGGAAACAACGCTGCGTCCCATTGGTTGGATTCGCATAGCGAATGATCGCCATGAAGCGTTGGCCGAGGAAGGGTTCATTGCGGCGGGACAACAAGTGCAAGTCACGGGCTTTGACGATTCCACGCTGCGTGTGCGTGCCACGCCTTGCTAAGATTGATTCATGCACACAACATTGCTACTCGCGGCGGACACGTTGTATTTATTGGGCATGGTCGGTCTTGGAATTCTCGCGCTGCTGGGGTTGATCATCTTGGTCATCATCAGTCAATATTTGCAACTGTGGCTGCAAGCATTCTTGTCCGGCGCGCGCGTCAGCCTGCTTGACTTAATCATGATGCGTCTTCGCAAAGTTCCGCCAAGCGTGATTGTGCTGAATCGAATCATGGCGAAGAAAGCCGGTATTGAAGTGCCAACCAACATGCTTGAGGCGCATTACATGGCGGGCGGCCGTGTGGACCGTGTCATTCGTGCAATGATCGCGTCAGACAAGGCAAAAATTGATCTTGGTTGGGACCGCGCGACCGCAATTGATCTTGCGGGTCGTGATATTTTGGAGGCTGTCAAGACCAGCGTGGATCCAAAAGTGATTGATTGTCCGAGTCAAATCAGCGGAAAACTAACCGTTGACGCCGTGGCGCAAGATGGAATTCAGCTGCGCTGCAAGGCGCGCGTGACGGTGCGAACAAATCTTGCGCGCTTGGTCGGCGGCGCAACGGAGGAGACAATCGTGGCTCGCGTTGGCGAAGGAATCATCGCAACCATTGGCGCTTCACAAAGCCACAAGACTGTGCTTGAACAACCAGATCGAATTTCCAAAACGGTTTTGGCCAAAGGCCTTGACTCCGGCACCGCGTTTGAAATTTTGTCCATTGATATCGCCGAGATTGACGTTGGCGCAAACATTGGAGCCAATTTGCAAACCGCGCAAGCTGAAGCAGATAGCAAGCGATTCCAAGCCGAGGCGGAGCAACGGCGCGCGCTTGCGGTTGCGCAAGAAGCTGAACACTTGGCGGAGGCGCAAAAGAATCGAGCGCTTGTTGTGCTGGCGGAGGCGGAAATTCCAAAGGCTATTTCGGAGGCATTGCGCTCCGGAAATTTAGGCGTGATGGACTTGTACAAAATGAAAAACGTGCAAGCCGACACGGAAATGCGTTCTTCCATTGGCAAATCTGGGGGTTGAATAATTTCATCTGATGCCCGTCCTCTTTACGGTCATCCCTGTCTATGACGAACCACACACGCTCGCGCAGTGCGTCGCCAATGTCATGGCGGTGCAATTACCACCGCAATGGTCGCTGAAAGTCATTGTTGTGGACGATGCCAGTGGCAGCGCGACCGCGGCAGTGGCCAGTGAACTTGCCAAGTTGTACGAAACCACGAATGACCAATTTCAGTTGCTCACGCACTCAGTCAATCTTGGCAAAGGCGCTGCACTTCGTACAGGATTTGCCACGGCGCTTCAACAAGCCTGCGACACCGACGCGGTCATTACCCAAGATGGCGATTTGGAATACGACCCGAATGATTACCCAGCGCTCCTGAATGCGTTGGGAAATGAGCCACTCGCTGCCGTGTTTGGAAATCGTTGGACGCACGCGCGCGGTGGTGGCGCATGGCAAATTTTTCATACCGCTGTCAATCGCTTTCTGACATTCCTGAGTAATCAAATAACTGGATTTGATATCGGCGACATGGAAACTGGATACAAACTTTTCCGCGCACCCCTGCTGCAAAAAATTCTTCCCCTGCTTACGGAGGATCGCTTTGGTATTGAACCCCAAATGACGGCGGCCTTGGCACGCGCAGGCGCCCTTTTACGTGAAGTGCCAATCCATTACACGCCTAGAAATCGTGGTGACGGAAAAAAAATCGGACCAATTGATGGCCTTCGAGCGCTCTGGGTCATTGCACGCGAGCGCGTTCAACCAATTTCGAATTCAACAACGACGCAAATCCAGCTAAAAAATAAGCGAAATAACAAGCCTGATGACTTATCGCAATTTCAAGAACAACTCCCACATTCGCAACAAGGCGGGAATTCATTGCCTCCGTTCGCAAGCAACACTGGCAAGAACATATTGAAAAAAATTATTCTGCAAGTCACGGGCTTCATGCTGGGCATAGCGCTTATCGCCTGGTGTGTGAGGGGCGCCACGAAAGACCCCGCAGGCTGGCAAAATTTGCGCGAGGCGACAAGTGCTTCACTAATTGGACTTTTGTTGTGCTCACTGGGAAGCATCATTGTCAGCGGACTCACATTTTGGATCGCCGCGAAACCAGTGCAACCACTCCGCGTACAAGATCAGCAATGGATCAACGCTTTGGCAAGCATGCTGAATTACGCGCCCGTGCGAATTGGAATGTTCGTTCGCGCCGCGTACGCCATCAAGGTGGATCACTTTCGCGCCGTAGAACTTGTGGCTTGGTTCACCTCACTGGCGTTCACATTTGTTGTGGCGTTGGCGGCTATTACCGCAGCCACTGTGTCATGGATTCAATTTGGAGCGTGGACATTTTTGCCAACTTTAATAACCATCGCCATGCTTGGTGGATTCAGTGCGCGTTGGTGCGCAACACGCAGCATGGTGCAAAAACGCGCCAAAGGTCTTGAACGACTCATCACCAATTCAACTGCGTTGTGGGGGTCCATCGCGCTTCACATTTTGGATTTATTTTTTGCGACCGGCCGCGTGGCCCTTGCCATACAAATCCTTGGATTACCGCTGAATTTAGCTCAAGCGTTCCTTGTGTCTATGGCGTCTTTCGCAGCGTCGCTCAACCCACTTGGACGACTTGGTTTCCGCGAAGCCGCTGTGGCTTTCACCGCGAGCGCTCTTTCCATTGGCGGACTCGCGGGCATGGAAAATAAATTTCAAACACTCGCTGTCATTGAGAGCGCGGGCGAGGCGTTGGTGGCAATTCCTGTTGGCATGCTGGCGCTCTACCCAATTTGGAAACGTTTCAAACTTTCTAAACAAGCGCGCGCGCAAGCAATCGCAACGAATCTGAATGGCTAAGCCATTTCACACGCAAGCGTTCTCCCGCGGTGGCTAACCACACGGCGCGCCCACTTGTGCGATCGACTCGACCCACCGCTACTTGCAAATCTAAAAGTGAAACGTATTGCGCGCCACGACCCGCGGCGTGAAATCGAGTGAGCCACAAAGCCGTAAGCAAATTCACCATGATCAATCCAAGTCCCTGGTCAATAGGCAATCCGTATAAACCAGAACCCCACGCGCGGCCGCCCAGAATGCTGGCGCGGATCCAGCGCTGTAAGAGATCGTCCATCGCATTGGCATCATGGCTTTGAGAGTCCGTCAAAGTATTTTTCGGGGCTTCTATAGATGGCGATGGTGTTTCAAAAACGCCAAAAGTGGTTTCGAAACTTACAAAATCAACAGAGCAAAACCCCGTCGTTTCTGGGGAAATTCCACTTCCAGCGGCCCATTTGCGACTGCGTGCCCACTGAGAAAGCACCGACGCCACTTTCCCACGCTTGAGCAAATCACCAATCTTGGGATCTTCAATTCGCGTGAAGACGGCTTGGCGCAATAATTTCCACGCGCGTGGAGTTGGCTCTGACCAATCTAATAACGGTAATTCATGCTCAACGGCATGAGTCAGGGTGCTCAAGAGTTGCCCTAATTTTTCACCGCGCACATTGCCCAAGTTCGCTTGCAGAAGCGACGTGATCAGCCACGCCAAACCTTGATAGCGCACGGCTGGCGTAATGTTTTTTTTGCAAAGCCACGCATCGAGCGCGGATTCAATCGTGGCGATTTCATTTTCACTGGCAATCAATTTGCCTTGCAACTGAACATGGATGGGCGCCGATGCTGGAAGCAATTCACTCATGCGACGCACATCGCCGCGGTGCGACTCCAACTCCGCGCCCTTTGAAGCGACAACACTACCGCATGCGAAACTGATTCCCACATGCGTGTTGCGAACATTGGGCGAAAGCATGAACGGAAAAAACTGACAAGCAAGAGGCTTTGCCTCTAGGCCAAACTCCGCATGCACCTTGCATAATCCATTGTCGCCCAAAAACACGCAGGCGCCGTCTTCTTTTTGTTTGAGCCACGAATGACCGCGAAATTTCACCACATATTCTTGGCCAAGTCGCTCTTTCCAGCCTTGTTCATGCAATTTTTGCAAATCTCTTTCGGTGACTTGCACGGTGAAATCGCGACAACACGAGCCACATCCATGACAGGAATATCTTTGCCCCTGCAACTTGGGAATATAAATTGGAAGCCTCACCGCGCTTGCGCTCCGACAAACGCGCGCAATTCGTGCGCCAGTAATCGAGTGGCGTGTCCACGATGACTGACTTTATTTTTTTCTTCGCCCGACAACTGTGCGCTGGTGACATTCATTGCGCCCACAAGAAAATACGCGTCGTATCCAAATCCGCCAACTCCTTTCGGTGACTCTGCGATTGATCCTTCACATACGCCGCGTGTCTCCGCGATCAATTGTCCATCCGCATGTGCCAAACACATGAAGCACACAAAGCGCGCAGTCCGATCGCTCTGCTTCACATCACGCATTGCCAACATTAATTTCTGATTGTTGCGCGCGTCCCGCTGCTCACGTGTTCCATGCTCGCCAGCCCAAATCGCACTGTCCACTCCAGGCTCGCCCGCAAGGGCATCGACTTGCAAACCAGAGTCATCTGCAAGCACTATGTGATGTGTGAAAGCCGCGTACGCCACCGCTTTGATGCGCGCGTTCTCTTGGAATGTTCGCGCCGTCTCCGCAGGTTCCGCGAATGGTCCGCCAACATCAGACAGTGATAGAAATCGCACCCATTCCCCTAAGCCTTCTTGAGCAAAAATTGCTGAAATTTCCTGCACTTTATGCGGATTTCCACTGGCCACCACAATGTCAATTGGCGCGCGCTTCACGTTTGCAACACGCCGGTGCGCAACTCGCCAGTCACGGGCACATTGGCCGCCAGCGCCAAAGCGAATGCAAGTTCTTGTCTTGTGTCCTGCGGTTGAATAATGCGATCCACCCAACCGCGACTAGCCGCGTAACGAATGTCTTGCTGCTGTGAATAACTATCGGTGATGGCTTTTAATAATTGCTCACGCATAGCTGCGTCGATCTTTTCGCCTTTACGCTCACGCGCCGCCAAATCAATTTGCAACAACGTGCTTGCGGCTTGACCAGCGCCCATTACGCTGCAGCGCGAACTTGGCCACGCCAATGTCAAGAATGGATCAAACGCGCGGCCACACATGGCGTAATTCCCGGCGCCAAAAGATCCGCCAACCAAAAGTGAAATCTTGGGAACAATGCAATTGGCCATGGCGTTCACCATCTTGGCTCCAGAGCGAATGATGCCGCTCTGCTCGCTATCGCGACCCACCATGAAACCCGTGGTGTCATTCACAAAAACAATTGGAACGCGCCGCTGGTTGCACTCCAAAATAAATCGCGCGGCCTTGTCGGCGCTGTCGTCATAAATCACAGCGGGCATATTGACGGACTTGCTTGGCCCAGCCTTGCCTCCAGGCAAAACACGCTCGGTCATTTTGCGCTGATTGGCCACAATTCCACAGGGAAACCCGCCAATATTGGCGTATCCACACATCAAGCTGCGCCCAAATTCAGCGCGGTATTCATCAAACGAGCCGCCGTCCACAAAGCACTCAAGCAACTCTTTCATGTCATAACTTTTCGCCAAGTCGCCACGGAAAATGTCGTACACCGCTGAGCCAGGGCGCGTGGGTTCCACGACCGCATTCGGAGCAACCGCCAACGCTTTCGCCACTTGGTGCTTCGCCATCAAACTTCGCATGCGTTGCAAACACGCCTCATCATTGGGCTCACGAAAATCAATCGTTCCGGAAATTTCCGCGTGCATCTTCGCTCCGCCAAGTTCCTCGCTACTTACTTCTTGACCAATCGCGGCCTTGACCAATGCAGGCCCCGCCAAATACAAGCCACTGCCTTCGGTCATCAACAACACATCACACAGCACCGGCAAATACCCCCCGCCAGCCACGCAGTTGCCCATGATGGCGCTGAGCTGCGGAATACCTTTGCCGCTAAACACGGCATTGTTGCGGAAAATTCGTCCAAAGTCATCGGTATCTGGAAAGACATCCTCTTGCAGCGGAAGAAACACACCGGCGCTGTCCACCAAATATAAAAGCGGCAAGGCAACGCGCTCCGCAACCATTTGCGCGCGAATTATTTTCTTGCATGTCATTGGAAAGAACGCGCCAGCCTTCACGGTTGCGTCGTTGGCGATCACCATGCATGGGCGACCTTGCACCATGCCAAGCACAGTCACCACGCCAGCGGCCGGCGCGCCGCCATATTCCTTGTACATGCCCCACGCGCTGAGTAATCCCAATTCCATCTGCGGCGCCCCCGCGTCAAGCAATAATTCCAAACGCTCGCGCGCCGTCAATCGTTTATTTTTATGTTGGCGCTCCACACCCGAAGGCCCCCCGCCTTGTTCCGCCCTCGCCGCATCGGCCAGATAGGCATTCACAACTTCCTTCAAAGACGCGCTCTCTACTTTATGGGCTGTGCCTGACATACCCGCAGAATAGGCGAAGATGGGGTTTTTTCGCTTTTCTAGCATGTCCCCCAATTTGAAATGATGGAAATCCTGCATTTACCAAGCTCAACCACTTGCCGTGGCAATCCACTTTCCACTACACTGCCCAACTACAAATTCGTAGCAACACCTCGAAGACATCGGTCTTCAAAACAGTATTAGGAAACAGAATGATCTCGATTGCAGCAAAAAAGAAAGTCATCACAGATAATCGTCGACACGCCAAAGATTCTGGAAGTCCAGAAGTGCAAGTGGCCATGTTGACCGAGCGGATCGTGTCCCTTCAGGACCACTTCCGCGCCAACAAAAAGGATCACAGCTCCCGACGGGGTTTGGTTCTTATGGTTGGGCAGCGCAACAGCCTGCTCAAATATCTCGCGGGTATTGACCGCGAGCGTTACAACGCGTTGATTCACAAATTAGGTCTGCGAAAGTAATTGCAGATTTCCCGTTCGTATCGGTCGGTGGCAGTGGGCAACCTTCGGTTTTTCCGTGGCTTGCCTTCTGCCTCTTAATTGACTGAGCGGGTTCACTTCTTTCACCCATTTTATTTTAGGAGACAGTCATGTCAAAACACGTTCCAGCATCAGTTGAGTGCCAAATTGGTGGCCGCACATTTAAGTTAGAGACGGGCAAAATCGCCAAGCTCGCATCCGGCGCCGTTGTTGCCACCTACGGCGACACGGTTGTTCTTGCCACCGCGGTTCGCGCCGCGCCTCGTTTAGGAATTGATTTCTTTCCTTTGACCTGCGATTACCGTGAGAAATACTCAGCGGTAGGCCGTTTTCCAGGCGGTTTCCGCAAGAAAGAAGGCGCTCCTTCGGAGAAGGAAGTGCTCACAATGAGAATGATGGATCGGCCAATTCGGCCGCTGTTTCCAGATGGTTTCGTTGATGAGATCCAATTGCAATCCATCGTGCTCAGCCACGACGGCCAAAGCGATGCTGACGTGATTGCATGCACCGCCGCAAGCGCCGCGCTGTCCATCACCGACGCTCCATTTCAAGGTCCAATCGCAACCGTGCGCGTTGGTCGTTTGCAAACCGAAACCGGCGCGCAGTTTGTCATCAATCCAACAGTCGCTCAACTTGATTTCAGCGATTTGGACTTGGTGCTTTCCGGCCACAAGGACGGCGTAAACATGATCGAAGTTGGCGCCGCTGAAATCAGCGAAGCCGACATGCTTGCCGCGATTCGATTTGGTTACGAGCAAGGCATTCAGCCAATCTTGAAGTTGATCGAGGAGCTTCGCGTGAAGTCAAACGCTCCAGCGCAAGTTCTTGGAACGCTGACATTGCCAAGCGAAGCCATTATGACCAAGGTGAAATCCGTGGTCGGCGAAGACATGAAGAAGGCGCGCCAGATTCATGGCAAGAGCGACCGCAATGCGGAGATTGATCGTCTGCGCAAGTGGATGATTGAAAACCACTTCGCCGTTGCGCCTGGCCTGAGTTACACCGACCATTGCGTCGCCGACAAGGCGCAGCGCGATGCCAAGGAAGCCTTCCGTATTCTGGAAAAGAAAATGACGCAAGATCTTGCGGGAAATCAGGGCATTCGTCCTGACGGCCGTGGTCTTCGTGAAATCCGTCCGCTGGAAATGGAAATTGGCTTGCTTCCGCGCACACACGGTTCAGCCATGTTCCAACGTGGTGAAACTCAATCACTGGTGACCTGCGTTCTTGGAACAATCAAGGACGAGCAAATCATTGACGGCCTCATGCCTGAGTACGCCAAGAAGTTCTACCTGCATTATTACTTCCCTCCATTCTGCACGGGCGAAGCTGGTCGCATCACTGGTCCAGGTCGTCGTGAAATTGGTCACGGCGCTTTGGCCGAGCGAAGTCTGCTTGCCATTCTGCCAAACCCAGAAGATTTTCCATACACCATTCGCATTGTCAGCGAGATCACTGAGAGCAACGGCTCCAGCTCAATGGCAAGCGTGTGCGGTGGTTGCCTTGCAATGATGGATGCGGGCGTGCCTATCAAGGCCACGTGCGCGGGCATCAGCGTTGGCCGCTTCACATCCAAAGATGGAAAGGTGACGCACGTCACCGACATCATTGGCGAAGAGGATTTCTTTGGCGAAATGGATTTCAAGGTCAGTGGAACTCGTGAAGGAATCACGGGAATTCAACTGGATTTGAAGGCCCGCGGCCTTGGCTTTGAAGAAATTGCAACCATCTTCACGCAAGCGCGTGAAGGTCGTCTGCAACTCATCGAGAAGATCGAAGCCGTCATCGCCAAGCCACGCGCTGAGATGTCGCAGTTCGCTCCACGCATCACCAAGGTGAAGATTGATCCAGAAAAGATCGGCAAGCTCATTGGTCCAGGCGGAAAAACAATCCGCTCGCTTCAAGAGCGAACCGGCGCGCAGATCGATGTGGAAGAAGACGGAACCGTGTTCATCGCGTGTTCCGACGCGGCCAAAGCGGCGCAAGCCAAACTGGAAGTCGAAGCGCTTGGCGCCGAGATCAAGGTTGGCTCCGTGTTCGAAGGCAAAGTTGTTGCGGTCAAAGAGTTCGGCGCATTCGTGGAGTTGGTGCCTGGCACCGACGGCATGTGCCACATCTCCGAGCTCGCTCACGGCTTTGTCAAGAATGTTCTTGAGCATGTGAAAATTGGCGAGTCAATCAAGGTTAAGGTCATCAATGTCGATGAGAACGGTCGCATTAAGTTGAGCCGCAAGGCTCTCTTGACACCGGAACCAGCGCCAGTGAACTGAGTTTCTGCATTAAGGTGAACCCATTGGTTCACATGCGGAGTTCGTATTTTGGGACTTTCAATACCCGCTCAATCAAATGAGCGGGTATTTTTTTGGACTAAATTCACTCAATTTTCAATTTTTCGACACTATTTTCCCATGCCATGCAGATTTCAAATGATTCAATTTGCCTATGAAATGCCTCATAATTTCGATTTATCATTCGCAAATCAGCAAGATTTGATCCAGAGTTCCCTAGAGCCAATTACTTACGAATGTTTTTGAAATTTCCCTTGCACAAGTGCCAAATTGGAAGCACAATGGCATTACGTTAGGTGGGATTTTGTTACAACATTCTGGAGATATTGAACATGAGCAATGAAACTGAATTCGTCAATGTGCAAGGAACCGTGAAGTGGTTTGATCCACGCAAGGGTTTTGGATTTGTTGTTGGTCCTCAAGGCGAAGATATTTTCGTGCACTTCTCGACCATCGAGCAAGAAGCTGGATTCCGCACTTTGCGCGACGGCGAAGCAGTCACCTACTCCGCTACAAAAGGTGCCAAGGGTTGGTCTGCCACGAAAGTGCAATCAAGCCGCGTTCCATCTGAAACTCCTACTACCACTGCATAAGTCGCAAGTATGTGATTGGCTTTGAAAGCATAAATTTTTCTTATTTTCGAATTTTGAACGCCCGCCTTTCTTTGACAAGGTGGGCGTTTCTATTTCACCCAGTACTTCATTTTGATATTTGAACCTGATGATGAATTCCTTTCCAGCAATTCTTTTTGGTGCCGTGATTGGCGCGGTTCTGGCCGGGCTTGCGGCGGCAGGTTCATTGCGCCGCCGCGCTGCCCGCGCGCTTGCCGCTGAACGACGCGCGCAATCCGCCGAAAGATTGGCGGAACTCGGAAGCATGACCAGCGGCTTGGCCCATGAAATTAAAAATCCGCTGTCCACCCTCACGCTCAACGCGCAGTTACTGCGAGAAGAAGTGCTTGACTCGGAATTGCCAGAGCCGGTACGCGCCACCGCGATTAAGCGGGCTGATGCGTTGGCGCGCGAGTCCAGTCGACTGAAGGATATTTTGAGCGACTTTCTACGCTTCGCTGGACGAATGAAACTTGATCCGCAGCCGCGCGACCTGAGAGAACTCATTCAAGAACTATCGGATTTTTTTCACCCTCAAGCGGAGCGTGCGGGAGTACTCATGCGCATCGACAATCCAGCCACGCCCGCCATATGCAATGTTGACTCCGGATTGTTGAAACAAGCCATTCTGAATTTAATCATCAACGCTGTTCAAGCCATGAGTCCTGACGGCCAAGTTGCCGTGGGCGAAAGCCGTGGCGAATTACTGCTGCGCATTGAATCTGTTCCAGCCAACAAATTGCACGAAAGTGGCTATCGAATTGATGTGATTGATTCGGGACCAGGCATTGATGTCTCGCGTTTTGCGACCATTTTTCGCCCGTACGCCAGCACCAAGCCTGGCGGTAGCGGTCTTGGTCTCGCCACCACGCGCCGCATTGTGGAAGAACATGGCGGTCGCATAGAAGTCTTTAGTGACGCATCAAAAGGCACATGCTTTTCGCTGTTTCTGCCTGCAAAATCACTCTAGCCAATCTTTTGCCTTCAAACGCTGCGGAACATATTCCTCTGTCACGTATGAAATATCCTTGGTGATCAAGGACTCCACTTCCATCTTGAAACCGTTTGTCAGAAGACCTTCAATTTCTTTTTGCCAAGGCTTATGACCTTGGAACCATGGATACGCGGCGATTTCTTTGGCACGTTTAATGTCGTTGTCATTCAATGCAATTTGAACATCATCGCTCAGGCCGCACGCCTTGTAATCCTTGGCGCGAATGCCCAGAAATTTGGCCTCAGGAATTGCAAGACGCTGACTTTCAAATGCCAGAGAAATGGAACCCTGCTTGATCACGCTGTAGATGTAATGCCCCCACGGATCACAATCAAGCAAGCAATACACGGGCAACTTTAATTCCTCATGCAGGCGACGAAGCAATCTGCGCACGCCACGAGGCGGTTGTCCGCCACCTTCGGTCAAAATGCAATTGTGCTTCTCCCAAAATCGATCCTCATTGAAACGACTCCACACGGTATTTTTTTCAACGTGCAAAATAAACTTTGCTTCGCACTTCTTAAACTGAATCACATCTGGTTCCACAATGCTGGGAATGGCGTAACCGCCTGAACCCATTCGGCGGCAATCAATCTCGTCGCCTGAATCCACCAAAGTGATATTGCCCACAATGCTGCCGGCTTTCTTGGCAAAAATGTGCAGTTCTTCGCGTAACGCGGTCAATGAAACTTCCAAGTCCTCCAAAATTCCGTCCGACTCGGTCTGATCAACGAATGTTTTTTCTTTGGTGCCTGCCACGGTGTGCAGACCTTTATAAAACATACCGCGCAAGCTCAGCGTCTTGTCGGCCTCGATTAAATCTTTAATGGAACCGGAATGCAGAAGCGTCTGCATGAAAATTTTCGCTTGATTCAAATTGAACAACTGACGATCTTGCGTTGCATTTCCCATTTCAAGAATGCCGCGCTTCTTATTCCAAATTGTGTTGGAACGCGAACGCGTAGGCACACTCACAATGGGCTCTTTACCACTCATCGCCGCCTTGGTCACGGTTTCAGCCAGCACGTAAATTTTCTTCTGCGTGTTGACATCGCGGGCTTTGGTGGAAACTTGCTTGCTTATTTTTTTGGCCATAGGAACTCCATTCAATCCGCTTCAAAGAGCGTCGGGGAATCATCATCACGCTTGGTTTTTTTAGACTTCACACTTGCGGTTTCGGAAGTCGTGGCACGCTTCGTTTTTGTTTTCAAATTTGCAGATTGAGATGGTTTTTTGGCTTCCAAATGAGAATCTTCCACTTCACTGCGGTCGCTTTGCGCCAGTGCGGGAATGGCATCAGCCACAACAAGCACGCCTTCTTGATCGGAAGGATCATCATTCTTCACCACTTTGCCATCCTCGTTCAAGACTTGATCGGCTTGGCGAGTGCGTTGCTTGGCTTGCGCGAGCAATGCGTCGTACACCTTGCGTGTATCCGCGCCATGAATGTGATGCAGGGACTTTGAAACTTCACCGATATAGCGCTCGAACACATCGCGACGCTCGCCTTCACGGCGCATCTTTAAGCGCTTTCGTAAATAACTTCCTAGCTTGCGCCCGCACTCCATGAGCGCCAATTTCATCTCCTTGCGAATCTCGTCGTAGTCAGCGATGGCTTCCTTTGACTCGCTTGTGAACGGAACCCACACGCTGGCCATATGAATTAAAATCACAAGTGGTCCCGTTGGTGTGCTGCCGCGCGGCTGCGTCAAACCATAGTTTTTCCAGCCTGTTTCAGCCACGGCTTTGAAACTGGAACACGCGCTTTGTTGAAACAAAAGAGGAACGCGATTGGCGAATCGAATCACGCGGCTTGATTCTTCTGTTGGCAACTCACCACCGAATGCAATAGCCGCCTCAATTTGAAATGGACGTCCGCGATAAATTTCTGGCTCGCGGCTGCTTGCCGCGTAAAATTCCGCGCGCACGCCCTTGAGCATTCCCGCCAACAATTGCCGCACGCCAATGGGCGCCAAACAATCAACCGGTGGAGGACCCAACTTAGCTTCTTGAAACGCCGCGAATAATTTTTCAGCTTGCTGCGGCTCCACATCACCGGCGCGCGTGCGACTGGTCGCACCTGCGGCTTCGCACAATGCTCCCGCGGTGCTTGCGGACACTCGGCAAAATTGATCTTGCAGAAATTTGTACAACGAGCCCTTCTCCGCGGCCTCGTACTCCTTCAACATTTGAAGCAGGGTGCCCAACTCCACGCCTTTGGGATGCGGCTGAATTTCGCGTGTTTCTGGCGGCAATTCATTCACCGCGCGTGGAAACATAATCACGCCATGGTGCTCGGAAGTGACTTCAACTTTGACCTCGCCTGCGTCTACGGCCGTTGCCGCGGTGCCCGCTGGAAGAAGCTCCTCATCATCCGCGCCACTCTCACGCGACGGCGGAACATAGGTAATGCGCGCGTGCGGATTGGCGATGCCAGTGAGCTCTAAAAACTCATCAACGGAACCACGACCTTTTTGATAGCGACCTTCGAGTTCAATGGAAACACTTGTTCCAGTAGGAAATATTTTTGGACTTAAAAATCCGTCATTTGCCGCAAGCGAGCGCGAGCCCGCCGTCACATCTCGCAACTTCGCTGGCGGAAAATCTTTGGTCTCCGCGTCGGCCGTCACTTCGGCGCGATTTGTTTTTGTATTCATAGCCAACTCAATGCGGTGCGCCGCGTCGCTTGAGCGAATCTTGGTCACAATTTGCATGGGCTTGCCAGTGGTGATCAAGCCATACATGCCCGCCGCACTAATACCAATGCCCTGCTGCCCGCGGCTCATCTTCAAGCGGTGAAACTTTGATCCGTACAAAAGACGCCCGAAAATATTCTCGATTTGCTTGCGCACAATTCCTGGACCATTGTCCACGACAGTGATTCGGTAGCGCGAACTCTTGGAAGTCGCTGGTCGATCAGGTTGCAAATCTTCGATGATCACCGCGAGTTCAGGAAGAATTCCACCTTCTTCGCAGGCGTCCAAACTATTGTCAACCGCCTCTTTGACAGTGGTCAACAACGCCTTGCGCGGATTATCAAAACCCAGCAAGTGACGGTTCTTGGCGAAAAATTCACTGACGGAAATATCGCGCTGACGCGATCCCATTTCCTCCGCCGTGGCTCCGCGGCTCTTGCCTTTCCGTGGCGAGGCGCCATCACTCGATTCATCAACGCTATTTTTGGCGCGTGATTGACCTGACTTGGGTTGTTTTTTACTCATCAATGCGGCGTCCTTGCCAACCATGCTGACTCCTATTCACTATCTCTACGAAAGGGCGAAAGTACTGCTTCTTCGGCTCGCTTGGGCAATCCTCAACGCATTTTCTTTGAAATCACGCTTTGGAAACTCCTTCAAGTCGAATATTTTCGTTACCATTTGTTCCCCAACAACCTCAACCATAAAGGAAATCTCATGGAAACAACACTGATCATTCTCAAGCCAGACGCCGTGCAACGCAACCTCATGGGACGAATCTTGACCCGCTTTGAGGACAAGGGACTGCAAATTGTGGGCTGCAAACTGATGCGTATTTCGCAGGAACTTGCCGCTGAACACTACAAAGACCATGCTTCCAAACCTTTTTACCCTGGCCTTGTTCGCTTCATGACTGGCAACCCAGTCTTGACCATGGCCGTACGAGGAATTGGCGCGATCACCATTTGCCGAGGCATGATGGGTGCCACATTTGGCAGCAAAGCCGCCGCTGGAACTATTCGCGGCGACTTTGGAGTCTCAAATAGTTACAACCTAATTCATGGTTCTGACAGCCCAGAAGCCGCAACCCGCGAACTGGGTCTGTTTTTCAAGGCCGGCGAGATTCTTGAATACTCGCGAGTCGGAGATAGTTACGTCTACGATTCAACGGGTAGCAAGCCAGAGTAATAGGTCTTATAACTCTACGCGCGCTGTATTTAATGCCTTAATCAAGGCATGATCTATCATTTTGATCAATAACTCATATTTTCATTTATTTATGAAACCAAGAGTCCCCTTTCAATGAACAGTCACATAGATCGTTCATAAGCGTTTTGTTGGATGGTGCGGAACTGCATCAAAACTCATTCAGAATCCCCTAACCCGAGGCGATGAAATTGCTGAACTCAATGATTGGCAAAAATTCTCCGCTTGATCGAATGCGCAAACGCAATCGCCCCGCGGTTCGTAGCCGTTCTAGCTTGCCCAAAACAGCCGCAGCAGCTTTGACCAGTGCGGAGGAAGAGCTCATGCGCGAAATCATGATCGAACCAATGGACTACATGGACTCGCCCGAATTTCGCAAGAGTGGCGCAGAAAAAAATATTTATGAAAAGCCGGTCGCCATTCGCTTCGCCGATGTGAGCTGGTATCGACCACTCATGGCCAACAGTACGGGTGGAAAACAAGTGGAACGCAAAGCTAAGAAAACGGATTCCGTTCTTCTGACTGGCGCGCAAGAGCGCGTAATTTTTCTGCAATACAACTACGCGCGATTTCGTGTTCGTCAATTGCAAGATGCTCTGAATCACCAACCGCCTTCAACAGAGCAAGCACGCGAAATTTTACATTGGCACAAAATGGCCAAGGGCTTCCGCTCGCAGATTGCAGAAATTAATTTGGCGCTTGTTCTTGCCATGGCCAAGCGAGTTCCACTTGGGGAAAGCGATTTTGGCGACTTGATTGGCGAAGGAAACATGGCTCTTATGCGAGCCGTGGATAAATTTGATTGCGGCCGTGGCTTTAAGTTCAGCACCTATGGCTGCCGCGCAATTTTGAAAGCTTTCAGCCGATTTGGCATTAAATTGCAGAAGTATCGACAACGCTTTCCGAGCGAGTTTGATCCACAATTTGAGAAATCCAATCACTTGGAAGTCGTGCGAGCAGAGCATGAAAAAGATTCAGCCGCGGAAGTGCGCTACATGATCACCCGCAACAGCGCAGAGTTGACCGACATTGAACAAAAAGTAATTTTGCATCGTTTTGGATTGGATGGTGTCGCACCACAAGTCCAACTGACCTTAGAACAAGTAGGGCAAATGATTGGCGTGACCAAGGAACGAGTGCGACAAATTCAAAACAAAGCATTGGAAAAACTCAAGGACGCGCTCATTACCTTGCGCGGCGAAATGCCCACGACCACGTCGAACTAATTTTCAACACTTGATTTTTCAAAGCGTATTTTGAATTTGTATTTCATAAATAAAATTCAAAATTTAGGCGGGTGAAGTGAAACAACAACCCAATTACATTTTTGCGCGTTCGCGTAAAGCGAGCCACGTAATCACGGTCACCACCGCATGCAATAAGGCAAAGCCGCACACCAATCCTGTTTGAACGCTGTACTGCTCCGCATCAATCATGGCGCTTGTAGCAATGGCAACAACAATACCTGTGAAATATCCAATATCGCCTGCCGCACGAAATGCTGCCAAGCCAGACATGCCGCGATTTGTTGTCAACACCAAGGCAAGTGAAGCGGGCAGCAGTGGCGCGGCCGCCACACCAAGAATCAACAATGCCAACGCTAGAACAAGCGTATTTGAGCCAAGAAATGGCACTATTCCAAGTGCGATCGCGTAGACAATCGCCACCACAGAGCGGGTTTGTAGCGCGCCAAAGCGATCGGCGAACCAACCTGCGGGAGCGGCCCCGATAGCCATCAACAACAGCGGCAATCCCACCAACATTCCCCGTTGTTCAGGCGTGTAACCCAAACCGCTCAACAGAAAACTGGCGAACACCGCCGTCAGAATTGCGCCTGTGGCACGATCCGTAGCTGCCATGAATAAAATTGGCCAGATTTTTCCGGGCTTCACTTGCAACTCTTGCTCATTGATCGCTGTTTGAAGTGAGTAACTTTGTGCAAGCGCAACCATGCGCACCAACGTTGCGCGAAATGCGATCGCAAAAAATCCAGTGGCGATGCACGAAATGGAGCCCACGATCAATGTGGCCGCGGCGCTTCCCGCAATTTTGGTTAGAAATCCACCAAGGACTGCGCCTATGCCTAAGCCCGCCACCAAAACAGTTGCGCCCAACCCAAGCTTCCACGCACGATGTTGTTGGTCACTTCGACCGAGCATTTGAAACAGCGCTGCGAATGTCGCCACATCCACCGCGCCTTCAATTGTGCGCAAAACCAATGTTCCAGCGAATCCAATTGGTAGCCACATGATCGCCAATAAAATGCCGTCCACAATCGCGGTGGAACTCACCACGGCCCACCCCGACATGCGCCGACGCAGCAATTTCACCAACGGAATAGCCAGCAGCGCGCCCAGTAAATTCACAGCTAAAAATAATTGCGCCTGCGCAGCGGACACACCGTAACGATCAGCGAAAAGATCCTTTAAAACCGGCACAACAAGCGCGTCTGGCAAAGCCGAAAGAAAGATGAGAAGAATGACAATGCGCACGGTTGATTTTGGTTGGCTCAAGCCTAGCAACCCTTGACTGGTCACTACACTCCCACCATGAATAAAGTCTTTGAGACTCCAGCGTTGGCTTTGGCGAATCTGACACGCGACGGAATGAAAATTGCGGTTGGCGGCTTTGGCCTGTGCGGCATACCTGAGCAACTCATTCTTGCATTACGCGACAGCGGCGCCAAAGAATTAACATGTATCAGCAACAATGCGGGCATTGATGATTGGGGTCTTGGCTTGCTGTTAAAGACGCGCCAAGTGCGCCGCATGGTGTCAAGTTATGTTGGCGAGAACGCAGAATTTGAGCGCCAATACATGAGCGGCGAACTTGAACTTGAATTTTGTCCGCAAGGAACTTTGGCCGAGCGCATGCGTGCTGGCGGAGCTGGCATTCCAGGTTTCTACACAAAGACAGGCGTGGGAACAGTTGTGGCCGATGGCAAGCCAACCGAACTTTTTGACGGTGAGTTGTTTGTGCTTGAGCGGGGCATTCGCGCCGACCTGTCGCTGGTCAAAGCATGGAAAGCGGATCCCAGCGGCAACTTGGTGTACCGAAAAACCGCGAGAAATTTCAATCCAATGGTGGCGTCTTGCGGAAAAGTCACCGTGGCCGAGGTGGAAGAAATGGTGGAACTTGGCGCACTCGACCCTGATGGCATTCACACTCCCGGTATTTTTGTGGATCGAATCGTGGTCACCCAATCTCAAAAGCGCATCGAGCAGCGAACAGTCAGACCGAGCTAAGCGAAATTCCTATTGCGCATACATTATGGGCGCAGCCAAATTGCCCACTCAAAGATTTTGTTCAAAAAATTGAAATTTGCCCGAATGAAACTACCCGCTGTTCCGTTCTCGATCACTCATCAAACTATTGCTCGAACCCATTCACCTTTCCGATGGAGATCCGTATGAAATTTCTGCGTCCTGCCGTTCTTACCCTCTCGCTCTTCATTCTTGCGCCTTTGGCCTCCGCACAGTTCGGCGGCAAGGCTGGGTTCAGCGAGGCATTCAAGCCAGATTTGCTTCCTCGCGACATGACCATGATTGTTGAGACTTTGAAACTTGAAGAGTGGCAGCGACCCATTGTGCAAAGTCTGCTGGAGGATTACAAAGATTCCTTTAAAACTGGAACGGACGCCATTCGTGAAAAAATGATCAACTCCGCCAAGAAACAAAAAAATGGCGCAGCAAAAGACATGCGTAGCTTGCTTGCCCCCATTGAGGAATGGATGCCAGAGAAAGAGCGGCTCTTTGAGGATTTGATGAGCAGCATCAAGAATCAACTTTCTCCAACACAACAAGAACGATGGCCCAAATTTGAACGTGCGGTTCGACGCACACGATCTCTTGATGATTCCGATTTGTCTGGTGAAGGCGTGGATTTAATTTCAATTTTGAATCAAATGCAACTCAAGCAAGATGTTCTTGATGCGGCCGCTCCCGCAATGGAACAATATGAACTTGCTCTTGACGCGGCGCTCAAAACGAGAGACGCACGAATTACCGCGCTACTTCCTAAATTCACGGCCGCCATGGAAACCATGGACATGCAAGCCGGAAGTGAATTGCAAGGTCAAATTATGAGTGAGCGCGTTTTGGTTCGCAACATCCAAGACGACTCCATTGAAAAAATCACGTTGCTATTACCAGCGCCTTTCGCGCAAGACTTCAGAACACGCGCGCTTTCACAGGGCTATCGCGAAGTTTTTCAACCAGATCCACTTTCAAGTTTCTTTGCGGCCGTTCTGAATCTGAATGATCTCACGGCCGAGCAGAAATCTGGCATTCAATCCGCGCAGACGGCGTGGGACGAAAGTTTTAACACGCTGCAAACACGAATGCTGGACACGACACGGGCTGATGAACCAACAAAATCCAAGCGCAAAATGCTTGCAAACGCTGCAAAAAAGGCAGCGAAAGATGGATCAAGCGCGCCTGAAGTTCCACCTGATTTGTTGATTCCATTGCGCAACGAAAAAAATAAATTAGTTCAAGAAACCAGAGAGAGCGTTTTGAAATTGCTTTCACCAGACCAAACCGAGCGCCTCTCTGCAGGCATTCCTGGACTGCGACCGCCACCACCAAACACAACAACTCCCAACATGTATGAAAATATTGGCAAGCCGAACAATCCCGAAGGTGGAAAGAAAACTCCTCCTGGAGCTGCCGCTGGAGATCAGGCCGCGCCAAAGACCCCAGGGACCGTGGAATAATCCACGCAAACAGTGTCGAACCATGTTCCCAGTACTGGTACGCATGAGCGAGTTGCCTCCGTTGCAGCCTTGCTTCGCTCCGCGGCGGCGACCACGCCGCAAGAGCGCTGTATTGCAGCTGGATTCACTTGGCTGGAGAAGCCAATCCCTTCCGATGCTGACGCCGTTCGATTGATTCCATCTGAAGTCGCCGTACGACTGAGCGTCATTCCACTTTCAATCTCATCGGGCCGCTTGCGCGCGGCCATGATGGATCCGTTTGATCTGCATGCCGTTGATGAAGCGGCGACCATTGCAAACATGCCTCTGGAACGTGTCGGCGTTGCGCCTGAAGCTTTTGGTGAGCTTATGCGTCAGTCATATGGTGTCACCGCGGCGCGCATGGCGGAAAGTCTTGCTGGCAACACTGGAAACAAGGATGAGGTCGAACAAAATCTAGACGCCATTCAAACCGACGATGTGCACCGCATGGCGGAGCAACCCACGTTGGTGAACTTGGTCAATCTTCTGATTCTTGAGGCCATTCAAAAGCGAACCAGCGATATTCACATTGAGCCATTTGAAGGCGAATTGAAGGTGAAATACCGCATTGACGGCGTCCTGATTGAACAACAAAGTCCGCCAAAACATTTGCAGCCCGCCATCATGGGTCGCATCAAAATTATGTCCATGATGAACATCGCGGAGAGATATCTTCCGCAAGACGGGCACATCACTTTGCGATTTGAAGGACGCAAGGTCGACCTGCGCGTTTCCACCGTGCCAACCATTTATGGCGAGAGCGTGGTCATGCGTATTTTGGACAAGTCATCGCTGCCATTGGATCTGAAAAGTTTGGGCATGCATGAGCAGCAAGTTTCAATGATGGACAAGTTGATCGCCAAGCCACACGGATTGGTGTTGGTGACTGGTCCAACTGGTAGTGGAAAAACCACAACGCTGTATGCGGCGCTGAGCAAACTGTACGACCCCCGCAAGAAAATCTTGACGATTGAAGACCCTGTTGAATATGAACTCGCGGGCATCAATCAAATTCCGGTGAACCCGAAACGTGGACTGACCTTTGCAAGTGGTTTACGCAGCATTTTGCGCCAAGACCCCGACGTGATTCTGGTGGGCGAAATCCGCGACGCGGAAACCGTTGACATTGCGATTCGAAGCGCGCTCACGGGCCATTTAATTCTGAGCACGCTTCACACCAACGACGCGCTTTCTAGCGTTGGTCGCATTGTGGACATGGGTGCGGAATCGTATTTGCTTGCCAGTGTTTTAGAGGGCGTGCTTGCGCAGCGTCTTGGTCGCAGAATTTGCAAGGTTTGTGCGCAGAAAGTTCCAATGTCGGAGAATGATCGCGTTCGCATACCACCGGCGGTTCTTGAACGCTTTCAAGACCAAGTCACCGTGGGCGCCGGTTGTGAGGCCTGCTCCGGAAGTGGATTTCGTGGACGACTTGGATTCTTTGAACTAGTTCGCATGAATCCCGCACTTCGCGCTGCGATCTCTGAAAGTCACTCGGTCATGGAGTTGCATCGTTTAGTCGATGCTGGTTTTATCTCCATGCGTGACGACGGCCTGAACAAAGCCATCGCCGGTGAAACAACCATTGCGGAAGTCATGCGCGCAACCCAGGAAGTGGACGGAAGCTAAGCATGGCCTCATGGCGATATGACGGACTTGATCGCAGCGGCGCTGAAGCAAGCGGAGTTGTTGTGGCATCGGATCGTGCATCAGCGTTGCGCTTGGTGCAAAGCCGCGGCCTGACGCCGTTGAAGATTGAATCGGACGATGCCCCCACTGTAATGGCGCGCCCAGTGGCAATGAAGTCTGCCAAGGCACAAGAGTCATCCATGGGTTCCACCCAAATCACTTTGCCAAGTTGGATGACTTTGGGTCCGCGCCGCCCCACGCTGTCGCGAACTGATATGTCAAACTTGATTCGCGAACTCGCCACCGCAATCGAAGCCGGCTTGCCATTAATGCAAGCGCTTAAAATTGTGCGCAAACAAGCGCCAGGCAAATCACAGCCCGTCATTCTGGACGCGCTCATTGCAAAAGTAGAGGCTGGCCAACCGCTGTATGAAGCCATGAAAGCGTTCGGCGCTCCGTTTGACGACATGGTCATTGGCATGGCGCGCGCCGCCGACGCCAGTGGGCGCATGTCAGAAGTGCTGCATCAACTGGCTGATTTGCTGGATCGCGCCGTCGAATTAAAAAGAGAATTAATCGGCGCCACCGTGTACCCAATGATTGTGGCAGGACTTATTTTGGCCAGCGTGACATTGTTGGTCACCGTTATTTTGCCGCAACTCATGATTCCTCTGGCGGCTCAGCCTGGAATGATCCTGCCGCTTCCAACACGAATTCTGCTTGGTTTCGCCTGGTTTATGTCGAATTTCTGGTGGCTGCTTTTTATCATTGTCGTTGGCGCCATCACAGGCGTGAAGCGCTGGCTTCAAGACGCCGAGCACAGACGCATGAAGGACTATGCCCTACTGCGAACACCGCTGCTGGGAAAATTACTTCGCGATGTGGCCGTGGCGCGCTTCACACGAACGTTGGGCACGCTTGTAAGCGCTGGCTTACCCATTTTACAATCGCTGCGAATTACCAAAGACACGCTTGGTAACGCCGTCCTTATGAATGCCATTGAAGAAGTGGAAGAGAAAGTCACCACGGGTCAATCGTTGGCGGAACCGTTGGAACGTTGCGGATTTTTTCCTCCATTGCTGATTCAAATTGTGAATATTGGCGAGAAATCCGGACGCCTTGAAAGCATGTTGCTTCACGCCGCCACCGCCTTCGACAGGCAAGTGAACTCCAGTATTAAAATTTTCACCAAAGCCCTGCCCCCAATTCTTTTGGTTTTCATGGCGATTATCGCGGGCTTTGTGCTTGCTGGAATTCTCATGCCACTTTTGCAGTTGCAATCCTCATTGGGCGGCTGAATTCCTTTTCACGGCGGCTACGCTATGGGACCGTATTTCAAAAAATACATATAGTTTCACAAATAATCGCAGTAAATGAATTCCGTAGTCGTTTGACACATCGCCCTCGCAACTTGAAAAACTGAAAGAGACCTTTATGAAATTAGATCGTTCCAATCGCTCTCGTCGCCATGCCAGAAGAGGCTTTACCCTGCTTGAAATCATTATTGCCGTCACCATTGTGGCCCTTTTATCGATGCTGATTGTTCCCAATGTCATGGGCTTGCTCGGCAACGCCAAACAGAACAAGGCAAAGGCCGACGTGAACACCTTGTCGCAACAAGTGCGCATGTACATGGTGCAAAATGGAATGGACCGAGTGGGCGACGACTTTGAGCTTTCCAAATTATGTGAAGGCGACGACGCCCTGATTAGCAATGTGAGTCAACTGACTGATCCTTGGAAGCACCAATATGTATTGGTGTATCCGCCAACATACAACAAAGATTTTGATGTCGTGAGTTATGGCGCCGATGGCCAACCTGGTGGCGACGGTCCGAACAAAGACATCATCAACGGAGCGCCGTAAAACGGCGTGGCGTGAAGTAATGCGCCGCGGCTTCACCCTGCTCGAATTGATTGTGGTCGTCTCCATTTTGGCGGTCGTGTCATCGGTTGTCATTCCACGCTTGCGCGGTCTTTCCAAAGGCAAGGCCGATGTCGCAGTGGAGCGCCTCTCCGAATTGCTCAGTTTGTTTGCGTGGCGCGACAATGCGGGCTCACAGCAATGCGCTATCTATATGAATCCAGATTCAAGTGCGATTGAACTTTGGACGCTTGAACCAATTCCAAATCGTCCGACAGATCCAGCGGAATGGATGCCCGACCGATTTGTGCAGCCTGTCCGAATACCCGAAGGTGTTCAGTTGGAAGTGATGGCCGATGGAATGCGCCTCGATGGAAGTGAATGGCGAATTGTGGGATCACCATCCGGCAATCGGGCCCTCATTGAGATGCGCGTGAGCGCCGAAGGATTTGATTCGCTCCTGTTGTTGAACCCGAGCGCGGCTATGCCCACTCGTGTTGATAATGGAAAAATTGTGGAAGATCAAAGGGAGACGCGTGATTTAGACGCGCGCGGAATGAGTCGTGAACCATGGTGATGCGTCCACGACGTAATGTGCGCCGTGGCTTTGCGCTGATTGACGCAATTCTTGGCGGTTTGTTGCTTGCATTTGGCCTTGCCGCGGTGGTGACGTTGTCTCAACGCAGCCTTGTCATGTTGCAACGCGGCGAACGCGAGGCGCAGGCCTCCGCGTTGCTGGATGAATTGCTTGGTCAAGTTGTGGCGGAAGGTCCAGTTGATTTTTCACGTCGTCGACCAGTGGCTGGAAAATTCGATGCCCCTTGGAGCGAATGGAGTTTTGCGATTGACTTGTCCTCCAATGGCGAAGGTGATGCGTGGGATGTTGTGGCGAGAGTGCAAGACATCAACGGAGTGGAACATCGTTGCGCCACCAAGGTGGCGGCGCGAAATGCCAATGATGTGCCAGAGCGCAAGCCTGAAGAACCCATCGATCGTAAAGATCGCTTTGAAAAAAAACATGAGGCCATGAAAAATGGCTAAACGCGGATTCACCATTATTGAATTGGTTGTCGCCATCATGATCGCCGCGATTATTTCCGGCGCCGTGGCCAGTTCGCTCAGTCAACTGGGACGGGCGCGGAATATTTCTCGTATTCGCATGACGGCTTCACGCCGCGCCTCCGACGCCTTGGAAAGTATTCGACGCGATGTGCAAAGCGCGGTTCGCAGCGACGACTTGTTTGACACGCGCCTTCGCCTTGCGCCTGAAACTGTGCGCTCGACCGTTGGCGAAATGGATCGTGATCAACTGCTTTTATTTAACACGCGATTGCGCCCAATTCGAACGATTGATTACTCGGGCGAAGGCGATGAATACGAAACGCAATATCGAATTGAAGAAGACCGTGATGGCCCCGCATTATGGCGCCGCCGCGACGCGGTGCCCGATGAATTTGAGGACGCGGGCGGAATAGCCGAGCCTATTGGTGACGGCGTCATTGGTGTGCGCTTTGAAGCCTTTGACGGACAATCTTGGATTCAAGAATGGGACAGCGATGTGGACGGTCTTCCAATTTCCATTCGCGCAACCGTAACCGCCAGCGGCGCTCGACCTGGTGAAGATGCGTTGAACGATCCCCGCTCGCTTGCGGTCATGCGCACGGAAATTCCTATCGACCGGATTATAAAACCAAAATTGGATGAAGCCACTCTTGCGGCTCAAGCTGCTGCCGAAGCCGCGGCGCAAGCGGCGGGCGGCGGCGCTGCTGGCGATGCGGCTGCCGGAGGATCAGGTGCTGCAACTGGCGGATCAGGTGGCGGAGCAACTGGTGGTGGCATGAGTGAAAATGGTGGAGGCGGCCGCGGTGGACAAGGCGGCGGCAAAGGTGGCAACATGAATCAAGGCACGGGAGGCGGATGGAATGGCGGTCGCGGTGGACAAGGTGGTCCATCGACAGGTCCTGGTGGAATTCGTCCACCCGGTGGCGGCAATCTGGGCGGCAATCGGGGCGGAGGCGGGTCATGATCGCGCCGCCTAAACGCAATGAAATTGTGAGGCATGCTGATGCACGCAATACCCATGCGAATATTTTCAACGCTCAAAAAATTCATGCGCCTCAGCTGTACGCGCGGCACAAAGGAGTGGTCACCATCATGGTGATTTGGGCCATTGCCATTGCCTCCATTGTTGTTGCAGCCACGCAAATCCTTGCGTTTCGTGAAGCCACCTTGGGGCGCGAATGTATTTCACGCGTGCAAGCGCGTTGGGCCGCGCGCGCCGGTGTTGAAACCATGATCGCAATTATGGAGTGGCACAATGCAAATCCAGATCCAGACGACGCGCTTGCTCTTACGCGTGATCTAGAAAGCAACGCGTTTGGCGAAGTGGAAACTGGAACGTGGGACATTCGCCACTTCATTGATGGTCAAGAATGGGCTGGACCCATGGATGAAAATTCCAAACTCAACATCAATGTCGCCACGCGTATGCAATTGCTTGAATTGCCAAATATCACGCAAGATGTTGTGGATTCAATTTATGATTGGCGTGACGCTGACAATGATCCGCAACAACTTGGCGCCGAAGCTGACTTCTACAGAAATCGCGGACTTGGATATGAACCACGCAACGGCAATTTTCGCTCGATTGCCGAACTTGAATTAGTGGCTGGAGCCTGGCCGCAATATGTGCGCGGCGAGGATTGGAATCTGAACGGCCGCTTGGATCCCAATGAAGACGACGGCAAGCGCACCATGCCTGACGACAACGCCAATGGAAAGTTGGAGGCGGGTTGGTCGCAATACCTCACTGCTTCCACTCGCCCAGTCACAAAATCCGCAAGTGGTCAACCACGGCTTGATTTGCGCAAAGCCAACTCCGAAGAATTAATGACACGCACAGGTTTGGATGCAACGCAAGCATCGACAATTCTGACCTATGCAAAAGTTGGCAACGCGCGCATGGCGCAAATTCTTTCCGTGCCTCTTTCACAACTCACTGGATCACGCACGCCCGGCGCCGCTGGTGCAAACAACTCCGGGGCCAATCGAACAGGAAGATCCAGCGCGGGCCGCACTGGGGCAGCGGCCGCTCCAGCCGCAAGCACGGTTAAAAATCTTGACAACAAACAACTCACCCTTGTATTAAACGAGTGCTCATTGGATGACACTCGCACTTCACAAGCCAACGCCGGAAAAGTAAATCTAAACACCGCAAGCCGCGCCTTGCTGCGGGATATCTTGCAACTCGATACCCGATATGCGGATTCCATTTTAAGTCGCCGAATTTCCAAACAGTCAGGGCTCCTAAGTCTGGCTGATATCGTAGATTTGCCTGGTGCAACACAGGAGCAACTATTGATATTGGGTCAAGTCGCCGATGTGACTAGCAGCGTGTACATGATTTCCAGCCGCGGTCGCGCAACAACTTCTGGCGCAGAGGCTGAAATAGTTGTGATGGTGGATCGTTCGGAATCACCAGTTCGGATTTTGGAGTATCGAGAACCATGAAGCGGCGTACAAAAGCACAGCTTGATCCAGATTGCGTGGTCATTCTCTCGGCAAGCGATGAGAAAGCTTTTCGTTTTCGTCGAAACGAAACAGGCGTTGTCATGGAAGGCGCTTGGGACTCCAGCCAAATTGTTGACGCTACTGTGAAATCACCCGCAGCGACAATCGCCGTTTTGCAACCAGCGCGCATTGTCTGTCGCACAATTGAATTGCCCGACGCTCCGGAGGACAAATTGGAAATCGCTTTGCAATTGCAAGCCGAGACAAAACAAATGGGTTCTGTTCACCCATGGCGCACAGCGAGTTCCGTGCTTGCGTTCCGCTGCGATGACGGCGGTCGCACTGGCGTTGTTGTGGATTGGCCCACGAATGATGTGGGCCCTTCGCTCTCGCGAGATTTGCCGCCCGATGGCGAGCCGCTTTTCGCGGGCGACTCCGCAATTCTTGCCGCGGTGTTGGATGGCTGCGCCGCGGGACCTTTGGTATCTGTGACCCAAGACCGCACCGCATTTTCTTTCGCGGTTCGAACTCCCAAGGGACTTGCTGTTCGAAGCACTCGCATCGATCCATCGCAATGGCCCGACGCCGCCACGGTGGCCGTTGTTGAAAGCGCCCTTCGCGGCGGCATGAACGCCGAACAAGCAGAAGTGCTTGTTGGCTTGTTGGATGAAGCGATTGAAGCCGCTGGTGATGGCGGATTTGGTTGCACACAGATAGATCGCGACGCGCTTTCAACGCGCGTAAGCGGTATTGAAAATGCGGACGAATGGCGTGAACATGGATTGAAGGCGCTGGCCGCTTTAATGTGGTTTAGCCACGCAAAACCGCTGGTTTCCTTGCGCGCCCAACCACTGGGCGAACGACCGGGCCATGTAGGTGAATGGATCAATCACTTGGGTGAACCTCAATATCTTGTGCGCGCCGCGATGATTTTTCTTGTGACGTTGATTTTGGCGCCGCCAATTTGCGCGGGTGCTCGACTCTTGTGGCTTCACTGGAAAATTGGCGACATGGAAACCAAGGAGCGCTCCCTACGCACCTATGAAAAGCAATTGGATTTGTACTCAGATCTCTCTCGCCATGCGTGGCCTATGGGCAAGCTGCTGGGCGATTTATCCAATGTCACTCCCGAAGGCATCGAGTGGGAAGATCTCACTATTTCACAAGATCGCAATGTTTCAATTCGTGGACTTGCAAAATCACACGACGAACTATCCGGCACGGAAGTCATTCTGGCTCTTGAAAAACAATTGTCTGAAAGCAAAGTGTTTGACAAAGTGACCAAGAGATGGGATCCACCTGATAGCAAAGGCATGCTTAAATTCACGTTGTCAGCGACGGTGGTCAGACCCTCGCTGCGTCCAAATTTTAAAGAAGCGCAAGACTTTGGTCGCAAAACATTGGCGGAGCGCAAATATCCTGCGCCCCCGCCTTCGCCAACACACGGCGATGCGACAAGTGCTAAAAACGATGGAATTTCAGCCTCAACTGCAAGTGCTGGCGCCACTGAAGAGTCGCCATCTGCGCCCAAAGATATTCCATCCTTGGACCCGTTGACTGATCCCGCACAAAATATCACCGATGCCACGGCGAGCGGATCGACCGCATCAACTGTGAAAACCAGGCGCGCAACAATTCAAAAATCTCCGAAATCAAGTTCGGCGCCACCATCCACTGAAACAGCCAGCACACAACCTGCTGCAAATCCATCGCCAACCGACAGCACCGAAGCCGACTCCGATACCGCCACCCAGAAAAAAAGCCGCAGCGCACGAACAACTACATCGGGCACAAACGACCTGCCGAAACGCAGTGAACGCACACCCGACAGCGCCAATGTGAGCACGCCAATTCCACCACCACTGAGCGACACTGAATTGAACGCAATGACCAAGGACGAACTGCAAACCGCCATGGGTAAAGTTGCAATCGCCCGGCAAAGTGCGGAAGTGGATGACGACACAAAGAAGCGTCTGAAAGAGGAGTTTGACAGGCTTAAAAATTATTTGAAGGGCAAGAAATGAATTTCAAACTTGACTTCAATCTTGATCGCAATCCAACGCTCGCGCGCATCCGTTCGCTTCCCCCTGTTGGTCGATACGGCGTGATTGCTGTAGGAATACTTGCCGCATATATGGCCATTGATTCCTGGAGTTGGAGTTGGGCACGTTCGTGGAATGCCCAAGCCGATCACATTCAAAAAATCATCTCAGATTCGGCACAAATCATTGAAGAAAGTGACACGGCCGTGCATGCTGGACCAGAGTTGTACGGCATCGTAAACCCCATCGCGGGTGAATCTGAAGGCGCCGAGTCCATGGCAAAGGCCGTGGTGGAAATTGTAAAAAAATATTCGACAACAAATTTTAGTTACGACGCGCAACGCGCAAGCACTCGAATTCCGGGTCTATCCGCAAGCGGTGAAAAAATTTCAAAGGTCAGTGGCGAACTTCAATTTGAATGCTCGCCCGACATCTTCTCTAAAATTGTCGCCGACATTGAATCAAGCCCCGCGATTGAATCAATCTCCTCCATTCGAATACAACGCAAAGAAGCGGAAAAAAAACTTGTTGTGCGCATGACGGTGGATTCTTGGGTGATACCAAGTAAATCCGCGAACTCCGGAGGACTTGGCTGATGCAAATGCCCGCATGGTTACGACCCCCCAAAGGAGTGCACTGGACACCACGACTTGCCGCGACGCTGCTGTTGGTTGTTCTCACCGGAACTCTTGCTCTAAGCGGCGCGCTCAGTGTGCTCAGGGCTTTGTTCACATTTGGCGGCGATGCGGATCCAGCGGCCGCCCTTGCAAATTCATTGAAGAAACACGAACAACTTGCCAAGGTGGATAGAGATCGCTTTGATGGTCGCAGCGCATTCTTCATGCCGCCTGCGCCCGTGCGCAATATTCCCAAGCCACCACCACCGCCAAAAATTGAAAAGCCACTTCCTCCACCAGCGCCTGTTATTCCAGCGGAATACGGCGGGAAAAAGCCAATTGCCATACTTGGACCAATTGTGTATTTCGATAATTTCCAAATTAAAATTGGTGAGGAAAGTAACGGGATAAAAGTGCTCTCCACCAATGCGCCATGGAGCGTGAAACTTGCGCATGACGGGGGCGAATATGAAGTCTCTCTTTGGGACCCGAAAAAAGACGATTTTTTAAATGGAAAGTGGTCCACCACTCGCACTCTTGGAATTGAAAGTTCCTCCGCGCCAACCCTGGGCAAAGATAAAAACGCGACAGGGATTGGAGCTCACATGGGAACACCCGGAACACCAAGTCCTGGCGCAG
>CAIUGT010000013.1 GCA_903898755.1 uncultured bacterium
AACGGCGTCGCCGGTTGATTCACCAACAGCGAAGCGCTCGCGCGCAATCGCCAGCAAATTTTCAGTGATTTGCAAGTCATTTTGGGCAAAATTACGCTCCTCGCTTCGCATGACTACTTCATGCCACGCAACGCGTGTTTCTACTGCAAGCGCCACAGCGCTTGCGCCAAGAGATAACAGTGCCGCTTGATAATTATCGCGCGCGACCTCGCTGCGCAATGGTTGCTTCCACAGTTCATCAATTTGAAACATCAGCATGGCGAAAATTGGAACCGCGCTCATGGAATCAAGCGGCACGCCAGAGGTGAAGTTCAACACGGGATTTGTTGGCGTTGAAATATCAATCGCCTCCGCGCGCAGTGCGCTTGTTTGTGAAATCAATTTCGCAATAGATGGGCTGGCATCAAGCGCTATTGCGACCGCGTCCACTTCATTCAGCGGATTTGGTAGAGCGGTCATCGCTGCGGCATGCAACGCCTGCGCGTCTATCGCCTTCGCGTCGGGTAGCGTCCATCCCGGCGCCACGCCGGCGCGACTTTTCAAATCCGCGCCAAGCGACGCAGGTTGTTCAAATGTCTGTGTAGCGCAGCCACTAGCCAGTAGCGCGGTCAAAGTCATCATGACGATTCGAGTTGTAGCCATGACAAGCGCATGGAAGGTATTGCGGCGCATGCAGCGCGCCGAGAAGTGAAAAAAGTTTTTCATGTTCAAACTCCAAAATCTGAAAAGATAAAATCACAGGAAAAATGCGCAGGAAAATTCCTGAGCATTTCAAACGTGATTGGAGTTCAAATGATCCAGTGCGAATGGATAGCGCAACGCTGATTCACGCTCAGGGGCGGCCCTGGCGGATCATGCGGGCACAGTTCAAGCGAGGCAATTTCGATTGTGGTTCCAACGGTGATCCCCTCGACAAGCGATGGCGGAAGGACATATTCAACCGCGGTCAAATCAATCGCCAGTGGCGCAGGCGGCGGCGCCTTGGTCACGCAGCACGCGCAAGTTTGGCAAATTGGCTTTGGGCTTGAATTGGAATTTTCGTGCGCGTTCTTTTTGGATTTCTCCGCGCAACAGGAGCGCGTGACTTTCTTGCAGCAATTTGCCGCCGAATTATGAACGCCAACGCTAGATTTCTGGGCGCCATCATTGCACACCACATTGTCGAAAAGAAATATGGACAATTGACAATGACATACCGGCAGCCAGAGGGCGGCGAGCAAGGTGATCAGGACTCGTGGAGTTGCCAACATGCGTGCTCTTAGCCTAGCGCATGAATTGAAGTTCGCAAATGCCTGCTTCACATTTATAAAAATTTAAATTGAGCAACCCCATTGAGAACGTTGAATCGCACATCTCTTATCAATTTTTTCGTATCCCAAATTGATTATCGCCCGCCCCAATGACAGATCACTGAATTGACGGCGGATTGTTGGCCAAGTTTTTCAGAATAAATTCCTTGGATCGATACTTCGAGGCCCCAATGATCACCCGGTCGCCATCCACGGTGATCACGCCGTTGTCGTGATCACCCAATGGGAAAAACGAAACCAAGCGTAGAACAAGTTGCCACTCAAGCGTTCCATCCAAACTATGCCAGCCCGTCAACTCAAATCGCAAAAGCAAAAGATTGCTGAAGGCGCTGCTGCCGCCGCCGTCCCACTCGCTTTGAATCACTTGCGTGCCATCAGAAAGCACGCCAAGACGTTGGTAGCTGCAATGAATCGCAAGATCAATGTCCGGTGAATCGGCGAATACCCTGTTGTTCTGAACACGTATCGGCGCCGACGTGAGATTGCTGGACTCCACATCTTGCACGCTGACAGCCACAACATTGGGCGAACTGTCGGCAATGTCGGTGTTGAACAAATGAATCAACGCCGGATGAATAGGCTGGCCGTCGTAGGTGAAATCACGGCGACCTTCTTGAAAAACTTTCGTTGTGGCTGGCGGAATGCCGTCTGTAGTAGCGGTGGTGCCCGGAGTTGCGCACGCCACAAGCGCCGCCAAAATCAAACAAGGCGCGGCAACATGGGCAACGGTAAGCATTTTTGTGATTCGAGTGTTCTTCATTCTTTTCTTTCAGCGCGCGGATTTTGCGGCCAGTGCTTTGAGTATGTCCACATTGCGCCGCGCGCGATTTGGAACTTGTTTTGAATAGGCCGACGGCGGCGAGTTCTCTTTTCGATTTTGGTGGGACAAGTCCCATGCGGCTTGCGCCCAGTCTTGATTTTCAATTGAGCTTCTGAAAAATTTAAACGAGCGTAGTCCCGACGGACCGAGATTGAACGCCAAGTCCACGAGCACTTCTTTCGCCTCGTGTGGCAACGTGTCAAACGATGGCACAAGTTTGCGCGCGTACTCAATCGCCTTGGCAAGATCGTGATTCAACAACGTGTCCACGCGCGGATCTTCCAGCGGCACTCCGCCGGTTTTAATCTGCAAGTAATCCACTCCGGTCACGCGCTCAAAGACTGGCTGGTCGGAATCCTCGCCCAATAAGCCCATGTTGTGGCCAACACCCACGGTGATGTAATCAAAAATATCTCGATAGGCCAAGTTGCGGCGGCCTTCTTCCACAACAACGCGCGGGTGATAGCGAGACAAATCATTGGCATCGGAAATATCTTGCGGCGCAGTTGCGCTTTCATCTTGCAAAGTCAGATTCACAGGGGCGTTGGTAGAGCCGGCGCCCGTGGCACAAACGCTCGACACTGCAAGACACACTGAACTCATAATGAACATTGACATTGGTGTTTGCGGCGACTTTGCCGCGTCACCAAGGTAGCCGATGTGCCGTTTCTTATGCGCGTTGTTCGCAACTCGCGCCGCGATCACTCAACGAATGCAAGTTGCGCCAAGACAATGGTGGCTGTCTCAACCGGCTTCACTGGCCCGCGCTCGCCTGAAACATTTCCCATCGCGGGTTATCTTTCCAACATGGCAATAGAACATCTCTCCGATGAGCAAGTTCGCACTTGGACGCGTGAGCAAAAAGATCGATGGTGGCTGGAGAATGTGTATCGAGGCAACATGGCGCAACTCACGCTGCGCGCCGCGCTCACTGGTTTTTTTCTGGGCGGCATTCTGAGCGCCACCAATCTTTACATTGGAGCCAAAACTGGCTGGACTCTTGGCGTTGGCGTGACCAGCGTCATTCTTAGTTTTGTCATGTTCCGCGCCATGTCGCGCCTGCAAGTCGCCAAGGACCTCACCATTCTGGAGAACAACGCGGTGCAAAGCATCGCCACCGCGGCCGGTTACATGACGGGTCCGCTTATCTCCGCGCTCATGGCGTACATGTTCATCACGAACAAACCAATGCAATGGCACCAGATGTTGTTGTGGAATGTTCTTGCCAGCATTCTTGGTGTGTTGGTTGCGTTTCCAATGAAGCGCCGCTTTATCAACGATGAGCAGCAACCATTTCCTGAAGGTCGCGCCGCCGCCGTCGTGCTTGACTCTCTGTATCCGCATGCGCCGCGCGGTGGAACGTTGCACATGCTCAACGACATGCCCATTGAGAAACCGGCGCCGCAAAGCGAGGGCGGGGTTGATTCTGGATTGTTCAAAGCCAAAGCGTTGGCATGGGCCGCGGGCATTGGCGCAACGTTGCAACTTCTGGTGGCGGGTGGCTACATGGCCATGCTGCAAATTCGCGTGCTTGGAACATCAAAGGCCAAGGATTCGCTGTGGAAAATTCCTGAGCGCCTTGATGAGTGGTATTACAAACTTGCGCACGCGGGAAAAGTTCCGCTTCCAAAATCTCTCGGCTCAACCTTTGAGCAGCTTGGTGTCACCGTGGCCTTTGACTTGTCCATGATTGGCGCGGGCGGACTCATGGGAATGCGCATCGCCAATAGTTTGTTGTTGGGCATGGCGGCAAACTTTCTTGTGTTGGCTCCGCTCATGATTCGCGCCGGCGAAATTGTTCCCAAGAATTGGTCCAAGATTGTGCAGGCCGATGGAACATACGACATGGCCGCCGCCATCTTTGGTCGTCCGCACTTGACCAACAGTTGGTGCTTGTGGTGGGGCGTGTCCATGATGGTCACCGCCAGCATGGTGAGTCTGTTTGCAAAACCAAAAATGATCATCTCCGCGTTCACCGGCATCTTCAAGCGCAAGGCTGCCAACCACGATTGCGTGGCGCACATTGAATTGCCGCTGAAATACAGCTTTATTGGCATTCCTATTTTCAGCGCCGCCATTATTTGGTTGAACTGGATGTGGTTCGATGTGAATCCGTGGCTGGGCGCGCTTTCTATTCCAATGATTCTTGTGTTGACGCTGATCGCGGCAAACGCAACCGCGCTCACCAGCACCACGCCCACCGGCAGCTTGAGCAAGATCACGCAGTTCACATTTGGTTCGTTGCAACCCACCAATCCCGCGACCAATTTAATGACCGCGGGCGTGACAACGGAAGTGGCAAGCAACGCCAGCAATTTATTAATGGACATCAAGCCCGGCTACATGCTTGGCGCCAAGCCGCGTCAACAAGCGTGGGGACATTGCATTGGAATTGTCGCGGGCGCGCTTGCAAGCACTCCGCTGTTTTATCTTTTGTTCCTGAACAAATGGAAACCAGGCGGTGACGCGACCATTGAAAGCACCATCACCGAAGCGTGGGCGGTGCCAGGCGCGATTCAGTGGGCGGCCATTAGCAAAGTGATCGAAGGCATGGGCAAAAGCAGCACCATGGCCAGCGTTGTGCAAACGGGTCCAGATGGAATTGCAAAGTTGTGGGGCGTGCTGCCGGTGTCTGCGGCGTGGGCAATGCTTGCGGGCGTGTTGCTTGCGCTGGTGCTTGAAATTGTTCGCATCGCGCGCAAGGGCCGCTTTCCACTGTCCGCCGTTGGTATTGGTCTTGGCGTGGTGTTGCCGCCAGAAAGCACAATCATGATGTGGATTGGCGCGGCCATATTCACCGGCATGGAGCGCAAATATCACGAGCGCATTGGCGATTTTGGATATCGCTTGTGGGTTGATTCCAAAGAGGCGGTGTGCGCGGGCTTGATCGCGGGTTGGGCGTTGCTTGGAATTGGTGATGGCATTATCGCGGCGGTGACGGATTTTCCAGAGACCGAGGCCGAAGTTGCGAAGATGGAAAAGAACGCGGCTGAGGCGGCGTTGCAGTTGGTGGATCCCGGAGTCAATGCGAGTGCGAATGGTGGCGTCAAAAAATAATGACAAGCGTAAGCGCGACGGGCGTGAGAAAATATTGACAAGTGCGGCGTGCGTGAAGCATGCTTTGCGCACATAAGAAGTAGCTCACACAATGGTGATGGTGAAAATGTCTCACCTACGAAAAGGAGTTTCGGCAATTCCTTGGGCGCCGGGATCGCACACAAACAAGCTTCCCGCAAGCGGTTCTTTTTCTATGTCTGCAGGTGACAGTGTTTCGCGCGCGCTGCTGATATAGAGCGTCTTGAAATCAGCGCCGCCAAAAGCGCAACTTGTGCCGCGGCTGACGGGAAGAATCACTTCGCGCTCGGCTTTCCCTTGCGGGTCGTAGCGAACAATTCGCCCGCCGCCAACATGCGCGCTCCAAATAAATCCATCGGTGTCAACAGTGAGGCCGTCTGGAAATTCCTTGCCCTTGGGATCAAGTTGTATGAACGGGCGGCGATTTGAAATCTCGCCAGTGGCGTTGTCAAAATCGTAGGCAAACACAGCCCAGCGAAAACTTTCCGTGTGATACATGGTGCGGTTGTCAGGGCTCCAGCCCGTTCCATTGGAGCAAATCACTTCACCGCGCTCGCGTTTCACTTGGCCCGCTCCCGTGAAGCGGTACAAACTTCCGGTGGGGGACATCCAATTCGCGTCGCCCATGGTGCCCGCCCACAACCGTCCAGCGCGGTCGCACTTGGCGTCGTTGAAACGATTTCCAATTTGATCTGGCTCAGGATTTCCAGCGCGCGTGATAGCCCCAGTTTCAAAATTCATAAACGCAAATTCTTTTTTTAGCGTCAGCACTAGGCTGCCACCCACGCGCAAATTCACCGAGGTCACAATGTCATCCAGCGTTCTAAAAATATTTTTTCCAGTGCTCGGATCAAATCGTTGCACGCGGTTGCGGCGAATGTCGACCCAATACAACTGATTCAAGGCTGGGCACCAAATTGGCGACTCGCCAACAATGGAGTCATCGCGCCACGCCAATTCAGGCTTAATTTGCTTGATATTGTTGGTTTTGTCACTCATGGGGTTGCGTCCATTTTTGTGCATGATGCGAGTGCGACAATGTGAACGCATGCGCTTGCGTTTTCCCCGTGAACAGAATGCTGGCAATGCCGCCAGCGCAGACCAATGCGATGCCAAGCAGCGCCGTCATGTCGAGCGCCGCGTGCCACGCCATCCATCCAATGATGCCTGAAAATATCACCACGGAATAATTAAACGGAGCAATTTGCGCGGCGGTTGCGTGCTTGTACGCAAGAATGATAAACAACTGTGAGAGCGCCATGAACACGCCAACTCCGATCAGGTACAGCCACTGATTGCCTTGGGGAGTTTGCCACTGCATGAAAGCGAATGGAAGCGTGGCCACGGTGGAGATGAAGAAGTAGTAGAACAAAATAGTGTCAGATTTGTCGGTGCTTGAAAGCCTGTTTACGCTGACCAGCGCCACGGCTGAAAACGCGGCGGCGCTGATGGCAATGAGCGCCGCGGGATCTTTCAATAATTCCGCGCTTGGTTTCAGGATCATGACCACGCCAACAAATCCAACAAGCAGGCTTGCGATGACCGCGGGGCGTATGGCGGTGCGCATCCACAACAGTGCGACAATTGGAATAAACAATGGGGCGGCGTTGGCCAGAAGCACCGCGTCCACCAGCGCGATGTTTTTAACCGCGATAAAAAAAAGCGCTTGCGAAAGAAGACCCGTGAGGGCGCGGACAATATGCAAAGGAAAACGCGTGGTGCGCAGTTCTTTGGTTCCATGGAGCAGGATAAATGGCGCGAACAACAACAGACTGATTCCATTTTGAAAGAACACAAGCGGACCCGTGGGCAGGTCCGCCGCTGCTTTTCCAAACGCGCTCATCATGGCAACGCAGAAAAATGCCACGACAATAAGGAATATCCCTTTGGATAAATCCCTATTATTTTCAGGCAAAATTGGTGCGTTCATCATGGAAGAATTCACCATTGAAACTCAATTCAAAACTATTCATGCGTCCAATTTGTCATGATGCAATGCTTTATTTGGTCTTCTCAAGCAGAATGTCGCCCACCCGCAACGCGTTGGCGATGATTGTGAGCGACGGATTCACCGCGCCGCTTGAACAGAAGAACGAACCGTCGACCAAATACAAATTGTCCACGTCATGGGCGCGGCAATCCGTATTCAGCACGCTGCTCTTTGGATCCGTTCCAAACTTGCATGTTCCATTCTGATGGCCAACGCCCTCCAGTGGAATGCGCTTTTTAAAATACGCCTCATGTGGAATCACATGCGATCCGTCGACGCGCTTGAGCACATCAGTCCAGCGATCCATAAGGCGAGTGAACGCCTCCACATTGTTGGGCGTGTAGCTCAACTTAATTCCTTGGCCTTCAATCCACTGCACACGATTTTCAGCGGCGGGTAAATCTTCGGCGGTCAGCCACCATGGAACAGCGCGCGCGGCCATTTCTTCCAGCACAATTCCTGGAGTCATCCACGGCGCGTCGCCGCGCATCATTTCGGTGTGGAAGGATCCAATCAACTGAATGCCGCCCATTGGAAAATTAAATCCTGGCTCGCCAAAATAGAAATCATTCACCGCGAATGTTTTTTGATAGCGACTTGGATTGTGCTTAGTGGCGTGCACGGAAAGAATGGCGCCCGCTTGGTGGAACATAAAGTTGCGACCCACTTGATCGGAACTATTGGCCAAACCATTTGGATGCGCGGCGCTTGTGCTGCGCAAAAGAAGCGCCGCTGAATTAATGGCGCCGCACGAAACAATGACAATATCCCCGTGAAACTGCGTGGTTTCGCCACCAGCAATCTTGGCCTCCACCGCGGTGATCTCACGGCCATTGGGTCCAGTGATCAGGTTGGTCACATGCGCGTTGGTGATCAGCGTGACATTGTCCTGATGATGAATCGGGCGCACGCAATTCACATCGGCGTCGGCCTTGGCGTCCACCATGCACGGATAGCCGTCGCATGTGTCGCAGCGAATGCACTTGCTGTCCTCCATGTTCTTCTCATCAATGTTCAAACCAATCGGAACAGGAAATGGATGGTGACCAAGCTTGGTCACACCGTCGAACAATTCCTGAATGCGCGGCTCATTGCTGACCGCTGGAAATGGATATTCAGATTTGGAAGGCGGCTCGGTCGGATCCGTGCCACGCTTGCCGTGCACGTTGAAAAGAATCTCGGCCTGCGTGTAGTAAGGTTCGAAGTCCTTGTAACTGATTGGCCATGCTGGCGAAATGCCGCCGATGTGGTTGAGCACTTCAAAGTCGCGCTCGCGCAAACGAAATAGCGCCGCGCCGTACACCTTGGTGTTACCGCCAACCCAATAGCCCGTGCCTGGATGCAGCGGCTTGCCATCTTTGTCCTGCCACACTTCGGTGGTGTGGTAGCGATTCTTCAAGAACACCTGCGTGGTGCTCCAATTTTCTTTTTCACGCGGAAGAAATGTTCCGCGCTCCAGAATCAGAATTTTTTTTCCAGCCTTGGCTAATTTTTGCGCAATGGTTCCGCCGCCCGCGCCGGTCCCAATGATGATGAAGTCATAACGGGTTTGCATAGTGTTTCTCCTTGGGAAAGTTGCGTAGCCACATGCATGTTGTGGCGACAAATTTGAATCATTTCAGGCCAAATTGAAGTAGTTTTTATTGCTCGTGATAATTGCGGATCAGTCCGCCGTCCACAAAGAATGTGGAGCCAGTCATGTACGCAGCATCGTCGCTTGCCAAAAACGCGGCAAGGCCAGCCACATCATTCGGCGTGCCCAAGCGGCCAAGAGGAATCTTGGACTCCAGCAACTTCATCAACTCAGGATTGTTCAACAGCGCCTTGTTGATTGGCGTTGCGATTGCGCCCGGCGCAATATTGTTAATAGTGATGCCTAAAGGCCCAAGCTCCACGGCCAAGTTGCGGCACAACATTTTCAGCCCGCCCTTGCTGGCGCAATAGGTTGAGAAGTGGGGGAAGGCCATTTCCTCATGCACCGAACTCATGTTGATAATGCGGCCCGGTCGTTTGGTAGCGATCAAGTGATTCACAAAATCCTGCGTGATAAAAAAAGTTCCGCGCAAATTAATCTGCATCACAAAGTCGTACTCCGCCTCCGTCACATTCCAAAAATCGGCGCGCTTCTCAACGCCGGCGTTGTTCACCAGAATGTCAATCTTGCCCATTTTGGCAACGCCATCAGCAATCACGCGGCGGTCATCAGTGGTGTTGGCCAAGTCGCCAGCGATCATGTGCACCTTGCGGCCAAGTTTTGTAATAGCGTCGGCGGTTTGCTGCGCACTTTCTCCAATGGCGCGGTCGTCCACAATCACATCTGCGCCTTCTTGCGCCAATCGAATGGCAACGGCTTGACCAATACCTTGAGCGCTTCCGGTGACCAACGCGACCTTGCCTAATAATTTCATGCGTGTTCCTTTTTTGAGATGTGGTTTGATGACAGATGGCGAATCCTAGCCCACTTGGTCCTCATTGGCATTCAGTCAGCAATGCTCCGATGTATTGTTTGTATATTAATTTTTCGTTTCCCAACGAGCCAGATTTCCGCGCGGCGCAAGCCATATCCAATCTTCAGAATCACTGTCATCACTTCGTTTCTTGGACTTCGCAAGATCACCGTGATCATCCACGCCATTCATTCCAACCGACCACATGCGAAAACCACTCGCATCAGTTTCCATCAAGATTGGTTTGCCATTCCACGGATCTTGCGGCGTCTTGCCATTGCAAAATGGCGCCAAATCCGTTGCGCTCTCAGGCCATTTCTTATTTGCACGGTGATACAACTCTGCGGCGATTGCGGTCGCGCATGCATCACGACGGGCTTGATCAAGCTTCCATAGGTGCATGAATTTTGAAAAATCGGGCATCAATATTCCTTCCAAGAAATATCGCGATCCATGCGCGTTCATGCTTTCTACATATTCTTTATCCGCAATCGCCATTGCCTTCAGGGCATCACTCAGCGAGTCATTCGGATCGCCGGTCAATTGTTTCATGGAAGCGTCGTAATGATCAAGCGCCTCCTTGCGACCAGCGATCGCATAAAATGCAAACGGTTGGCTTAGGAAACTCGCAATCAAATCAAATTTGGTTATGACTCCTTCTTTTTTGTGATAAATTTTTCCAGCAGAAGCAGTTTCCATGAACGCTATCGTTTCCATTTGCTTCCACTGCGGCGCAAATCGGCCATCACCATGGCCGTCATCTGTATAGAAGCGCTGCACCGCATCCTCAAACATCAATCGTTGGGTTGTGAAATCGGGGCGCTCCAAAGCGGGTGGCACCAAGTACATCGCCATCTGCAAGCGCTTCAATTGCGCATCTGTAAATATGCTGGGCTTCCATTCAAGCGCCATCACGATATTGTTCGTTGCACGCAATCGAAACTTTATGCCCATAAGATCTTCGACCCAAAGGCGACTTTCTTGCACATGAATAGAAATGGCCATCATCGCTTCGGCGTCACGCGTGGCCCGTTCACCATTTCCTTGATCGACCGCCAGCAGCATATCTGTAGCAAGTAGATGGGATGCAGCGCTTGTCTGGTTTAAATGGGGCAAGAGAAGGCATATCAAAGGCTGTACGGTCACATCAGAATTATCCATTGGTACCCCAAAGAAAATGCCTCCGCTTTGGGTGTTCTTCCCAAATAGAGCGGCGTCAGCATCGCTTATGGGAGTTGCAACTGGAAATCCAAACATTGGTCGCTTGGACGCCGCGCACAATGCAGCAATCTGTGGTTGATGCGCCGCAATCCACTCGCTTGCCACGGGCCAGTCTTTGTCGCTCGGAAGTATCGCCGACATCGCGGCGATGGCTCCCTCGGATTTGTGTTTCGGATCATCCTGACCCAAGCCCATCTCCACCAACGCATCGCGATATGCCGGCCATGCAAGTTGGTCTGGCGATTTCGCCACGGGTAAGGAGTCGCGTAATCGCTTGACGGGATCAAAGGAAACTTTCGGACTATTCATGCTCATAGAGATGGCGACGATCGCATACAACAAGATGCATGCGCCGACAGCGCACGCAGCTTTACGCAGTTTGGTTTTCTTTGCAACACGCGCGATCAGCTCGCGGATGTTCTGCAAAAGTTCATTGACCCAAAAAGGCGCCTCCGGATGTTTCGAATTGTTCATGCATGCCTTCCTGGAATGAGTAGTGAAATGTGTGGAATTTATGCTAGTTCAAATGCATAGCTCACACAATTTGGTTGGTTAACCGTGCTTCACTCGCTTGCCGCCCACTTTCTTTTTCTCAACTTCTTCCAAGTATTTGCGCGTGGCGGGCGGAAGAACATTCCACATTTTTATGGCGAACACTAAGCCAAGAATGGTGAACGGCAACAAAAACATTGGCCAATAGGACCAACTTTTGGTGGCGATGATTCCAATCACAAATGATTGCACCGATGCGCCGGCTTTTGAAAATGCGTCGGCCACACCCGTGGCGGTGGCGGATGCTTTTTTACCGCCAAAGTCCGCCGTGGCGGTGCCCGACATAATGGAGTGCACGCCAATGACCGCCATTAAAATAGTGACGGCGCAAATGCCAATCACAAGTCCGCGGTATTGAAGCACAAAACTCTTCAGCGGATTTTCGCCAGCAAGTTCCGGCACAAATGTTTCCGTCAGCGGTTGCCAACCTAGGAACACAATCATCACCGCGGTGCTGATCAACATAATGACCTGCATAAAGCCCGCGCTTGGCGCGCGCCGCGAATGAAAGAATTTGTCGCTCATAAAGCCCGCGGTGAAACCACCCGCGATGCCGGTGACGCAGCCCCAAAATCCCCAGTTGGGCGTGATTGATGGCACAACAAATCCAGTCTCCTTGGCGAAAGTTGGATACCACGTCAACACTCCGTCGCGCAACACGCCCGAGGTGAACTCAATCACGCCAATGACAAGAATAATTTTGTTGGTGAAGATTTTCTTCATCAACTCCCAGTAGCCATACCTTTTGTCATGTCCGTCATCGTGTGATGCGTCGTGGGTGACAAAGCCATTGAAGCCGGCGGAATCTGGCGTGTCCTTCAGCAGAATCACATCGATAAACGCCCAAACAAGCATGATCATGGATGGAATGGCGAAGATGAGCCAGAACGCGGGAATGGTGCGGCCATCGAGCGCGAACATGTAGTTCAATATCTCGTGCGTCTTGGTGGCCGGAGTTGGCTGGGATAATTTCACCGCGTCGGCGATTGCGCCGCCCCAATCAAACGCAAAGTAAACGCCCAGCGAAATCAGCGTTCCAAAGATGGCGCCAAAGGTTCCGCGTTCGCGCACATGGAACCAAAATGATTTCACTTTAATAGTGGACACCGCGCCGAAACTTTGGAAGAGCATGTTCAATCCGTACAGAATTGAAAATGCGAGCACCAGGTTCACCTTCAGGGCGCCGTTGAGAAATAGATACAGCACGCCAGCCATGGCGGCATTCATCATGCTTGAGCCAAGCGCTCCAATAAGAATTCCACGCTTGCCGCCAACGCGGTCCACTAAGGGGCCAATGAAGAAAAGTGAAAATGCATACACGCCTGTTCCCACGCCAAAGATGATTCCAAAATCCTCCTTGGTCATCAGGTCGCCCAGCGCGCCCTTGGCCACGGCCAAGTTGTATCGGCCCATATATAAAAACGCATATGTCATGCCCAGCGGAAACCAATTCACAAATCGCCGCCACATGAACTTGCGCGTGTGGTGCAGTGGGTTGGTGAAGAAATATAGAACAATGATGTAGGTCAAAGCCAGGCTGACAAGGAAGAGTTGCATGATTGTTCTTTAGATCCTTGGCTGGAGTGCGTGGCGACTTGATGTGTCCAAATGCGCGAATGAAATTTGCGGCGCTTTATTTTGCGCGGCGAGTACGGTCTTAGTTTCGGCGCAGATCAACCGCTTGTCAAACTGATTCAAGCGCGAGGCGGGTGCGAGTCGCACTCAATCTTTATGGTGAATCACCTTCGCGTTGCTCGCGCTTGACGCAGCCGCGTTGGGTCGACCGTCATCTTTCACGTCGCCGCGCAGCGTTTCAACGGCGTGCGGCAGAATGTCGGCAATGGCCTCGAACATTTCAGAGCAACCACGCGGCGAGCCAGGAAGCGTAATGATTAAAGTTTGATTGATGGTGCCGGCGATTCCACGCGACAGAAATGTGCGCGGTGTTTTTGTCAGGCAGCGCAAGCGCGATAAATCCATCAAGCCAGCGTGCTCGCGGTGGATCACGCTGCGCAATGCTTCCGGCGTGATGTCGCGCGGCGCAAGACCGGTTCCGCCCGTGCTTAAGATCAAGTCAATTTTTTGAGCGGGCTCCGACCAGCGCGTGAAGAACGCGGCGAGTGTGTTTAAATCATCAGGTAAACATTCGCTGTGCGCAATTTCTGATTGCAGATGTTTCACGGCCAATGCGGCGAGCGTGGGGCCAGAAGTGTCGGTGGTTTCTCCGCGCGAACATCGATCGCTCACTGTCAAAATCACGGCGCGGGTCGGTGTGCTCATGCGTCAACTTTAGGCTATTTCACGCTTGGTATTTGGTTAGGATGAAGGCATGCGGCTTTCCATCGCGGCAACAGACAAGCAAAGCGATGAGATCGCGCAAAGCGCGCCGACACAAATTTTGCGCGTTGATCGTGGCCAAACCAGCGAAGTGCTGGACCATGTCGCGCTTGAAGAGCCGCTGGAGATTCGCCTTGATTGGCTTGATGGAGTGGAGCGGCAGCGCAAAAGCGTTTCCATAACCATGCGCACTCCCGGCAATGACAATGAACTTGCCGCGGGATTTTTATTTAGCGAAGGCGTTGTGCGTTCGCCCTCGGACATAGAGAGCATTGTTGGTTGCGGTCCCAATCATGGCACGCATGGCGGACAAAATATTGTCAAGGTTCGGCTTGCTGATCACGCCACGGTGGAGTGGCCAAAGTTGCAGCGCCACTTTTACGCCACAAGTAGTTGCGGCGTGTGCGGCAAGGCTTCGCTGGACGCGCTTGAAGTTCCGGGCATGCGCGCGATTACGGATGATGGATTTCAGATTGACTCGCGCTTGATTTGCGCGTTGCAAGAAATGGTGCGCGCACGGCAATCCGTGTTTGATCAAACAGGGGGTTTGCATGCGGCGGCGTTGTTCAACGCGGCGGGCGAGTTACTTGCGCTGCGAGAAGATGTTGGCCGCCACAACGCCGTGGACAAATTGTTGGGCGCGCAATTTCTGGCGGGAAGCGCGCCGCTTTCACGCCATCTTTTATTTCTTAGCGGGCGCGCAAGTTTTGAATTGGTGCAGAAGGCGCTCGTGGCCGGCGTGCCCATGATTGTCGCGGTGGGCGCGCCATCCAGTTTGGCGGTTGAGTTGGCCAAGCGTTTCAATATTTCGCTTGTGGGATTCGCGCGCGGCGAACGATTTAATATTTATCACGGAGCCGCGCGAATTTTGCATGCCCCAATCAAAGCAGGCGCGCAATGAGCAAGCAACGCAATCCAGAATTTCTCAGCCCTGAAGTGCTTGACGCCAATCTTCGCGTTGGCGCGCCGGCGGAATCCGCGGGCGGTCTTACCGCTGTGAAAGTTGCGCTGACCATGTCCGTTGAGCAAATGGGTTTGGCGCGAACCGCCAAAGTGTTGCGCGACGTGAATCAGAAAGATGGTTTCGATTGCCCAGGTTGCGCATGGCCTGATCCTGAAGATCATCGATCCATCGCGGAGTTCTGCGAGAACGGCGCCAAGGCCGTGGCGGAAGAGGCCACGCTGAAAAGAATCACCGCGAATTTTTTCGCGCGCCATTCCGTTGAGGAACTTTCGCGCCAAACGGATCACTGGCTCAGTCAGCAAGGGCGCCTCACGCAGCCCATGTTCTTGGCCGAGGGCGCGTCGCACTACACGCCAATTTCATGGCAAGACGCCTTCGCAAAAATTGGTGGCGCGCTCAAGGCGTTGCCATCGCCCAATGACGCGGTGTTTTACACGTCGGGAAGAACCAGCAACGAGGCCGCTTTTTTATATCAACTGTTCGTGCGCCGCTTTGGCACCAACAATCTTCCTGATTGTTCCAACATGTGCCACGAGTCAAGCGGTCAAGCCATGTTGCGCACCATTGGCACGGGCAAGGGCACCGTGTCGCTGAAAGATTTTGACAGCGCTGATTGCATTGTTGTCATCGGACAAAATCCTGGCACCAATCATCCGCGCATGTTGCGCACGTTGCAGCATGCGGCGCGTCGTGGTTGCCAGATCATCAGCATCAATCCGCTCGCCGAGACTGGTTTGAAACGCTTTCAGCATCCGCAAGAAATTGCCGGCATTGTTGGCAAGGGAACGCGCTTGGCCACGCATCATGTCCCCGTGAAAATTAATGGCGATGTGGCGCTGCTCAAGGGAATTCAAAAAGCAATTTTAGAGCATCCCACGCCGCGCATTGATAGGGAATTTATCGAGCGCAACACCGAGGGCTTTGACGCTTACCGCGACGACCTTGCGGCGGAGACGTGGGAAAATATTGTGCGCGGCAGCGGAATTTCAGAGGCGCAGATTCGCGAAGTGGCGGAGGTCATCGCCAACAGCAAAGCCATGATTTGTTGCTGGGCCATGGGTCTTACGCAACATCGCAACGCCGTTGGCAACATTCAAGAAATCATCAATCTTCTTTTGCTTGGAGGACATTTTGGCAAGCCCGGCGCGGGCGCGTGTCCGGTGCGTGGCCATAGCAATGTGCAAGGTGATCGCACCATGGGAATTTGGGAGCGACCCACGGCGGAATTTTTGCGCAGCTTGGGAAAAGAATTTCATTTCGCGCCGCCGCAGGAGCACGGGTACAGCACGGTTGAAGCCATTCAAGCCATGCATGCGGGCGCCGTGAAAGTGTTCTTTGCGCTTGGCGGAAATTTTCTTTCGGCCACTCCCGACACCGCGTTCACCGCCAAGGCGCTTTCGCGCTGCGAGTTCACGGTGCAGGTTTCCACCAAGCTCAATCGCTCGCATTTAATTACCGGTGCGCAGGCGCTTATTCTTCCATGCTTGGGCCGCACTGAGCTTGATGTGCAAGCGACAGGTCCCCAATTTGTGTGCGTTGAAAATTCCATGGGCGTGGTGCATTCGTCGCGGGGAAATTTGGAGCCGGCGTCTGTGCATTTAATGAGTGAGCCAGCCATTGTGGCCGCGCTTGCAAACGCAACGCTGGGTGTGGATTGGAATTCGCTGGTTGGCAACTATGACTTGATCCGCGATCACATTGCCAATGTCATTCCTGGATTTGAGAATCTAAACCAAAAGGTGCGTCAATCAGGTGGTTTTGAATTGCCGCATGAAGTTCGCGACAGCAACAACTTTGGCACGCCAAGTAAAAGAGCCATCTTCACGGTTCACAAAATTCCGCAACTGGAAGTTGGTCACGGTCAGTTTGTCATGACCACCATTCGCTCGCACGATCAATACAACACAACTATTTATGGCATGGAGGATCGCTACCGCGGCATTCACCAGGGTCGTCGCGTGGTGTTGATGAATGCGCAAGACATGGCCGCGCAAAAACTTTCCGCCGGCGACGCGGTTGATGTGGTCAGCCATTTTCGCGGCGTGCAACGGCGCGCAAAAAATTTCCGCGTGGTCGCTTATGACATTCCGACCGGCTGTCTGGCGACCTATTTCCCAGAGGCCAACGTGTTGGTGCCCATTGATAGTTTCGCCGAGGGCAGCATGACGCCAACGTCCAAGTCCGTGATTGTGTCGTTGGAAAGAGTCGCCGTTGTCCGCTGATGTGCGCGGATTAATTTTGACGGGCGGCGCAAGTTCACGCATGGGCCGCGACAAAGCGGAAATTGTGTACGCGCAGTTGCCACAGTGGCGCGCGCTTGAAGAAATATTGCGGCCGTTGTGCGCGGATGTATTTTGGTCGTGCACGCCAACGCAACAAGCGCAGTGGGGCATTGGCGATCGCGCCATTGTGGACGTGGTAGCGGGGCATGGACCCGCAAGTGGTTTGTATGCGGCGTTCACCAAGACAGTGCAGGAATCAATAACCGCCTGGCTTGTGGTTGGTTGCGACTATCCAATTCTTGAAACGGGCGATTTGCAAAGCTTGGTTCACGCGCGCAGTCCCGACGCAGACGCGGTGGTGTTCATAGATGAACATAAAAATGAAATCGAACCCATGATCGCGTTGTGGGAACCGTCAGCGCAAACTCAATTTCTTGCGGCGTTCGCACGAGGCGAGTTCAGCCCGCGTCGCATTTTGCGTTCATGCAAACTCAAAATGATCCAGCCACGCGATCACTCCATTTTGAGTAATCGCAACACGCCGTCATGACATTGTTTCAGCGGCGCGCTTTTGCGCCCGCCACAAAATGTCCGCTGCGGCCGCCTTCTTTTTCAAGCATGCGCAATCCTTGAATAGTCATTGCGCGGTCAATGGACTTCCCCATGTCAATCACAGTGAGCGCCGCGATCGCCACCGCCAATAGCGCTTCCATTTCAACACCGGTCTTGGCGGTCACTTTCGCCTCTGACCATATATAGACATGGTCGCGGCGCAATTCCGCGCGCACTTGAATGGAATCAAGCGGAAGCGAGTGGCACAGCGGAATCAACTCATCGGTGCGCTTGGCCGCTTGAATGCCGGCAAGTCGCGCCACGTCCAAAACATTGCCTTTGGCAAGCGAATTCTTGCGGATGCGATGTGCAAGCTCGGCGGAAATCATCACGCGCGCCTCGGCAACTGCGCGACGAGCGGTCATGGCTTTCTGGCCAACGTCAACCATGGCGGCGCGGCCGCGCGCATCCACATGAGTCAGCATTTGGTGTGCGGCGGCACGTGCATAGACTTTGTTGCGAACACCGCCAAGTTGCAGTGCGCCTGATTTCTTCGCGGCGCGTGCCTGGACCGCCACGCGCTTCATCGCGTTTGATTTCTTCGCCACACTAGTTGTAGTTTTTTTATTCTTTGCCATTTGTAAATCTCCTATTGCATCCACGCGTAAAAGTTGTGCGCGCCAAGAGTCTGTTCGCCAGGCGCCACTTCAATAAATCCCACGCTTGAAGCGGCCGTGGCAATGTCGCCAGAACCCTTGCCTGAAAGCAAATGCAACTCGCTGTGTCCACTTGCGTTCACGCGCTCTCCCACAAGGCGATACCACCACATTGGCAAGGTGGCCTTGTCCGCATTGGCAACGGCACGCGTGTGCGCCGCAAAATGTTGCGTGGAAAGACCTGCAAGCGCTCCAATCATTTCAATACCAAGTCGCCGCGCGGTCACCATGACAGAAACTGGATTTCCAGGCAATCCCAAAATCATGCGCGCTGCCAGCGTGTCCGTCGCTGGTCGCACCGCTGCAAGCATTGGCCGTCCTGGTCGCTGCGGAAGTTTGTGAAAGATGGTGCGCGCGCCCAATCGCGCGGCAACTTGCGGCACAAAATCTTTATGTCCCATTGAAACGCCGCCAGTCAAAATCACCGCGTCCGCAACTTCCATCGCGCTCGCCAGAGTTTCCGCAAGCGAGTCCGCATCATCACGCGCATGCGTGCGCGAAACAATTTCAATCCATGGTCGCGCGCCAAGCAGCGACTCAAGCACGGGTCCATTGCTGTCGCGAACTTGCCATGGTTGCGCTTGCTCGTGCGCGCCAACAAGTTCATCGCCTGTAGTCACCAACGCAACGCGCACGCGCTTGCGCACAACAACGTGCCAGACTCCAAATGAAGCCAGCGCGCCAATAGTCGCCGCGCCAATCAACACGCCAGCGCGCGCAATCTCATCGCCGCATTTTGCGTTCTCGCCGCGGCGACGAATGTTCGCACCGGTCTTGATCGCGCCAGCTTCGATCATCAATCGCACACCGCTATTTTTCACGACAACATCTTCGTGGCGCACCACCACCTCCGCCCCCATAGGAATTGGCGCGCCGGTGACAATGCGAACAGCGTGGCCCGCGCGCATCGCTGTGGGCGCGTGTCCAATCATGGCTTCGCACATGTCCGCACTTTCTTCAGACATCTTCGCCGCGCCAATGTTCGCGTCCGTGATGTTGCTCATCTCGGCCACGGGCAATCCATTCTCGCCCGCCATCGCAAACAAATCCACCATACGCAATGCAAATCCATCCATCGCACTCACATCCAGCGCGGGACTGTCGCGATCCGCGTGAATCGCTTGCGCCAATACGCGGCCATTGCATTGCGCCAGCGGGATTGTTTCCGTTGCCACCACTTGCACTTGCGCGCGAACGGCATCAATCGCTTCACGCGGCGAACTTGGTTGTTGAATTGGCACAGGTGTGGTTGGCGCGTTCATGGCTCGAGCAATTCAATTGAAGGTTGCAAAACAAAATGTAATTTCAATTGGCAATCATACGCACCACGACACAACCCACATGCTTCAGGACACGTGATCGCAATCATTTCACTCTGATGGTTCGCATGCACATCCTCACCATGCGCACGCCGTACTTCATAAAGTTACGGCAATGGTTGCTACCCTTCATGTATGACCATTCGCGTTCTTATTTTCGGTGCGCTTGCGCGTGAAATGTCATGCAAGGAACTTGTGGTTGATGTTTGCGCGCCCGCCACAGTGCGCGATGTGAACGCCTCGCTTGCCGCCAAATTTCCGCCCAAAGCTGGCTTTTTTCAGTCAGCGCGCCTCGCCGTCAATCACGCATTTGCAACGCCGGACGCGCCCGTGCAAACCACCGATGAAGTTGCGCTGATTGAATTGGTGGGTGGGGGATGAGTGTTCTTGTTCACATTTCTCCTGGCCCGCTTTCAAGCGAGCGCTTGCTTGCTTCACATTCCGCTAGCGCGGCGCACGCCGTTGGCGCCACAGTTGTGTTTGAAGGAATAGTTCGCGCCAACGAACAAGGCCGTGCAATTCGCGCGCTGTCATACGAAGCCTATGAACCTATGGCAACCAACTCTCTCACCCAGTTGGCCAACGACATTCTCTCCAAGCATGCACTGATCGCGATCACGGTTGAACACAGTCGCGGTGAAGTCGCAACGGGGCAGCGATCATTTCGCCTCGCTATTGATTCGGCGCATCGCAAAGAAGCGCTTGCCGCCATGGATGAATTCATCGACCGCATGAAGCGCGATGTGCCCATTTGGAAAACCGCGATTTAAATTTAATTGCATTTCCTAAGCCGCCGGCCAAATTATTTCTTTCTAGAAATTTTTCCAACTTCTACTGCTTTATCCGCGGCGCTAGCAAATAAACCATCCACATTTGTAAAGACGTTTCAATTGGCCAAGCGCATCAACCACCAACCGCGGACATAGGCCGCTCTGGTTGCACAAACTGCGGCGACACAATGTTGTGTCCCGCAAGTTTGGTCCACGTCACATCAATTAAGAAGTTCGCCAACTCCTTGTCGCTTGCGCCGCCGCGTAGCAAGGTCATAACGCTCCATTCTTTCGTGCTAAACAAACACGGCCGCACATTTCCATCCGCGGTCAAGCGCAATCTGCTGCACGCGCCGCAAAACGGATTGCTTACAGGCGCGATAAAGCCAATGCGCCCCGGCGCGCCATCGGTAAATCGATACGTGCGCGCGGTGCTGTGCGCATCATCCATATTGGTGGGCGTCAACGCGAATTCCGCCTCAATCGCCTCGCGCGTTTCTTGCGCAGTCACCATCAGCGAGCGGTCCCACGCGTGCGCGGAATCCAGCGGCATGTATTCAATAAAGCGCATCTCCACGCCAAAGCGCCGCGCCAAGCGCGCCAACTCCACGGCCTCGTCGTCGTTTTGCCCGCGCACCAACACCGCGTTCAACTTCAGCGGAGTCAATCCTTCGGCCACGCACATTTCAATTCCCGCAATCACATCTTCTGGCGTCACTGTGGAGCGCGTTACGCGCGCGAAGCGGTCGGCGCGCACCGAGTCAATACTGATGGTCATGCGATCCAGTCCCGCGCGCTTCCACGCGGAAAGTTTTTCGCGCGTCAACAGCGACCCATTGCTGATCATGGCAATCTCCATATCCGTAGCGGCGCGAATGCCAGAAATAATGTCCGTCAAATGCGGATGCAGAGTGGGTTCGCCGCCCGTCAGGCGAATTTTGCGCACGCCCAACGACTGCGCCACACGCGCCATGCGAATAATTTCACCAGACGTGAGCATATTTTCGCGCGGCTGAAATTGCACATCGGGTTCCATGCAGTACACGCAGCGAAAATTGCAGCGATCCGTAATGCTGATGCGCAAATCCAAAATCGTTCGTCCGTGCGAATCCATCATGCGTCCGCCCGCGCGAATGTGCGCCGGCGCCGCTGGCAACTTCTCCGGTGTCGCACCCAGACCTGACTTTGTTGCCGCGTTCCTGCCCACATCCTCAACCGCGCGAAATTGCGGCAAAGACACCGCGATCACATCGCTGGCTAATTCAGGTTCTCGCACATTAAATTGCATTGCAATTCAAGGCTAACACATTGCACGCAATTTCAATGCACAGAAAAACACCGTGGCGCTTTTAAGGCAGCCACGGTGTTCGTTCTATTGTTCGAATCGCAGATTCAAACTCTTTGAATCCGCGTTTGCGCAACTACTCAGTCGATTTTCTTCCAGTGATCCGTGAACACTCCAGTTTTTGTGGCAATCATGCCGTTCTTGCTAATCGACAACATCGGCTCGCCGTGCAACGCCGGAGTGAACTGAATTTCTCCATCCTTCATGGTCACGGGCGAAACGCCGTGCGTGGCCGCGGTGTTGTATGTAATGCCTTTGCCGTCCATGTTCTCTGCGTAGTACATGCAATCCTCGGTGTATTCCTTCTCACTCAATGTGTATTGAGCCACCATGGAAATAGACGATGGCTTGCCGCCCGACATCCAGTACACATTAAAGTTGCGCGTGGTCTTGCTGTAACTCAGCATGCCCACAATCTCCGGCGCCACAATTTTTTTCCCATCAGAAGTTTCGCGGTATTCCAACATGTATGTGCCTTCAATCTTTGGACCAGATGTGCTGGCGTTGCTGGCGCCAAAGCCAAATCCCATTCCAGCGCACAATATTGCGGCGCTCGAGGCAAGCGCAAGAGTTGCTACGAATGTGTGAATAGTCTTCATACAAGTTTCCTTTGTGGTTGTTTGATGGAGTCCGTTCCGCAATGCGCGGATGATTCCGGATCATCTATTTCGAACACGCAAATCGTAGTTGAATACTGCAGCAGGCTCTTGTGGACCCGCGGCGGTGAAATACCACCATTCACTTCAAGCTCCTAAGTTGCAAAGCTTGGGGGCTTTTATTGGCGGGTGTTCAACAGCTAAGGCTTGCGCCGCGGGTATTCCGCCAAATCTTTATGAAAAATCGCAGATTTATGCGCCTTTGAAAAGTTTTCTGACGCCAATCGACCAGCAAAACAGTCGTAGCTATACTCAAAATCCCATTCGTCGACCGTTATTGAAAGGATCCATCGCGTGACCCGCTCGCCAATTCCATTGCCTCAAGTTCGCGGTTTTCTACAAACTCAACGCACCGATTACTGGTGGATCACTCCGCTGCTGGTGCTTCTTGGTCTGGGCGGTTTCGTGGTGTATTCCACGTGGGCCGCGTTTCAAGGTTGCAACTATTTCATTGGTGGAGTGGATCAGCCTGGCGTGCAGCGCTTGCTCTCGCCGTTTTATTCACCCGTGTTGTGGGACCCGCACGGCATTCACTCTGGCCACGCGTGGTTTGGTGAACTACCGTCGTGGTGGCCTGCGTGGATGTTCTTCTCGCCGGCGCTTTTAATTCTTCCTTTTCCCGGCGGCTTTCGATTCACCTGCTACTACTACCGCGGCGCGTACTACAAAGCGTTTTGGGGCGATCCAGTCAGTTGCGCGGTTGGTGAGCCAGGCTTTCGCGGCAAGAACTATCGTGGCGAGCAAAAATTTCCGCTGATTATGCAGAACATTCATCGCTACTTTTTATACGCGGCCGTGGCCTTCATTGGCTTGCTCTCCTGGGACGCCTTCGCAAGTTTGTTGCACTACAACGCCGATGGCACGCGCTCGTTTGGATTAAGCGTGGGCTCAATCGTTCTCATTCTGAATCCAATTTTCTTGGGCATGTACACATTTGGTTGCCACTGCATGCGCCACTTTGTTGGCGGCAAGCATGATTGTTTGTCATGCAGCATGGACGGCGGCGGGGCGTACAAGAAAGTCACTTGGCTGAATCAACGCCACATGTTGTTCGCGTGGATCAGCTTGTTTGGCGTTGCATTTACCGACATTTATGTGCGCATGTGCGCCAACGGAACTTGGACTGACTGGAGGATTCTGTGAGTTTTTCTGAGCAATTCATCGTGCACGAACATGACGTGCTTGTCATTGGCGCCGGTGGCGCTGGTCTGCGCGCCGCCATTGAGGCGTCCGCCGCGGGTCTGAAAGTTGGAGTGATTTGCAAATCGCTTCTTGGCAAGGCGCACACTGTTATGGCGGAGGGCGGCATGGCCGCGGCCATGGGCAACGTGGATGACCGCGACAATTGGGAAGTGCACTTTGCCGACACCATGCGGGGCGGCCAGTACTTGAACAATCCAATCATGGTGGAGCATCACGCCAAGGAATCTCCGGCGCGCGTGCTTGAACTTGAATCATGGGGCGCGGTGTTTGATCGCACCAAAGAAGGAAAAATTCTGCAACGCAATTTCGGCGGTCATCGCTATCCACGTCTGGCGCACGTTGGCGACCGCACTGGCTTGGAACTTATTCGCACGCTGCAAGATCACGGCATTCATCAGGGCATGGAAGTGTTCATGGAAATGACCGTGGTGTCGCTGCTGACAACCGGCGGCAAAATTTCCGGCGTGTTGGGCTATGACCGCGAGCGCGGCCGCATGCGAATTTGGAAGGCAAAAGCCGTCATTTTGGCCACCGGCGGCATCGGCAAATCGTTCCGCATTACCAGCAATAGTTGGGAAGGCACCGGCGACGGACACGCGCTTGCGTATCAAGCCGGCGCTGAATTGATGGACATGGAGTTTGTGCAATTCCATCCAACCGGAATGGTGTGGCCGCCAAGCGTGCGCGGCATTCTTGTGACCGAAGGCGTGCGCGGCGAGGGCGGCGTGCTTCGCAACAGCGAAGGCAAGCGCTTTATGTTTGACGACATTCCGGACGCGTATAAAAATCAAGTTGCCAAAGATGAAGAGGAAGGCTGGCGCTATGTGTGCGGCGACAAGAACGCCAACCGTCCTCCGGAGTTGCTCACGCGCGACCATGTTGCGCGTTGCATCAATCGAGAAATTAAAGCTGGCCGCGGCTCACCCCACGGCGGCGTGTATTTGGATATTGGTTGGATCAAAGAGAAATTGCCGAACGCGGCCGACCACATCAAGCGCAAGTTGCCAAGCATGTACCACCAGTTCAAGCAACTCGCGGGCGTGGACATTACGCAGGAGCGCATGGAAGTTGGACCAACCACGCACTACGTCATGGGCGGCGTCGCGGTTGATGGCGACACGCAAATGTCGTGCGTGCCAGGTTTGTTCGCCGCGGGTGAAGTGACCGCGGGCTTGCACGGCGCCAATCGTTTAGGCGGCAATTCGCTTTCCGATTTGATTGTGTTTGGAAAATTAGCTGGTGAGCACGCTGCCAAATACGCCAAGAACAACGCAGCCGTTGAAGTGGATCAAGCGCAAGTGTTGGCGCACACCAACGCAATTATGGAGCCGTTTGAACGCACCACGGGTGAAAATCCATACGTCATTCAACACGAGTTGCAGAACACCATGCAGGACCTTGTTGGCATTGTTCGAACGGAAACAGAAATGCAGCAAGCGTTGGTGAAACTGGATGAGTACAAGGCACGCATGAAAAATGTCAGCGTGATTGGACACCGCGAGTACAACCCGGGCTGGCACACGGCGATTGATTTGCCGTGCATGCTGGTTGTGTCCGAGTCCATCACGCGCGCCGCGTTGGAGCGCAAGGAAAGTCGTGGCGCGCAATTCCGCGACGACTATCCAGACAAAAGCGCCGAGTGCGCCACATTTAATTTGGTGGCCAAGAAGGCGGCCGATGGATCAATGCAAGTCACGCGTAGACCTGTCGTCCCAATGCGCGCGGATCTGAAAGCCGTCATTGAGAAAATGAAATAAGGATTTTAAATCATGTCTACACCAACCACCCAATCAAAGCCTGTTGATGAATCGCGCAACGTGCAATTTCGTATTTGGCGCGGCAACAAAGACGGCGGCGAGTTTGTCAATTACACGGTCAATGTGACAGAGGGCATGGTCTTGCTGGATTGCGTGCATCGCATTCAAGCCGAACAAGCGCCCGATTTGGCGTGCCGTTGGAATTGCAAGGCCGGCAAATGTGGCTCGTGTTCCGCTGAAATCAACGGCAAACCAAGCCTGATGTGCATGACGCGCATGGACACGTTGCCGCCGGACAAAGTTGTCACCGTGGAGCCCATGCGTTCGTTCCCCTCCATCCGAGATTTGGTCACGGATGTCAGTTGGAATTTCCGCGTGAAGAAAACCATCAAGCCATTCAAGCCGCGCAAGCCCGACAACGCCGACGGTTCATGGACAATGTTCCAGCAGGACATTGATCGCGTGCAAGAGTTCCGCAAGTGCATTGAATGTTTCCTGTGCCAAGATGTGTGCCACGTGATTCGCGACCATCACAAAGAGGATGAGTTCATTGGGCCGCGTTTCTTGATGTACACCGCCGCGCTTGAAATGCATCCACTGGACACCGAGGATCGTGTTGGTGATTTAAAGAATCGCGACGGCATTGGCTATTGCAACATCACCAAGTGCTGCACCAAGGTTTGCCCTGAGCACATTGGCATTACCGACAACGCGATTATTCCAATGAAGGAGCGCGTGGTGGACCAGTTCTACGATCCGCTCACGCGCCTGTTCCGCATGTTCAAGGGAAAGTAAAAATTGGTGGCGTGGCTTTGTCGCGCATATTCCCTCAGTGTTGTGCGATTGTGCGCACAAGTGAATGCTCGCATTTTTGCTGCGATCTATCGCTTGCAAATTATGGGTGAATGAAATAGTTCACGGCGCGTCAATGGGCCACAGTTGGCACACAATGGCCGCGGAGTCCACCGTGTTTGTGATTTGAACGCATCCATAGCACATTAAAGTTTGTTCTTCACGCAGTGATTTCAAGTCTGGCTCGCCGTGCACATGAATTTCAAGGTCGCCATGAGCGGCATGAACCAAAACTTTTGGCGCATCGATGTTCATGCAGCCATCTCTCAAGATATGGAGCGCTCCCCGCCAACGGTCCCGACGCACCATCAAGTTCACATCGCGCACGCCATCACCAGTTGGTGTGCCAACAACTTCCTCCTCGCCAGGGAAAGCAAGCGCCGTGCCGGTGTGTGGAACAATGTCAGTCTTTTCACCGCGCACAATGACAAGGTGTTGTCCTTCAAGTCGCATCAGAAATCGATCCACGCCGGGATACACGGAAAAAGTGCTGCGCTCGGGCACATCGGCGATGGAAATTCTCCATGACCATTCGCCACCCACAGTGCCCGCGTCGGTTGCAATTTCCAATGTCATACCGCCTCCGTTTTTCCACGGTACCCGCCGGCGATTCGATGCGTTCAGAATCGGCATATGTCCAACATAGAGAATTGTGGGCTTGCGTGTGTAGGCACGCTCGTTTGTAAAAGACATCATGTTTTTAGAAGTGGCTATCTAGGCATCAAATTTCGATGCGACTACTATTCAAAGCATGTCCGAACTCGACCATCTGCTGCACAACAATAAGAAGTGGGCCGCCAATATGGAGGTCAATCACCCTGGCTTCTTCAAGGAGTTGGTTTCACAGCAGCGCCCAAAATATTTATGGATTGGTTGCTCTGACAGCCGCGTGCCAGCCAACGAAATCATTGGCTTGCTACCAGGTGAAGTATTTGTGCACCGCAATGTCGCAAACTTGGTGGTGCACAGCGATCTGAATTGTCTTGCCGTGCTTGACTTTGCGGTGCGCGTTTTGCAGGTGGAGCACATTATTGTCTGTGGGCATTACGGCTGCGGCGGTATCAACGCGGCGCTGGAGCCTTGCCAGGGTTGCATGGTGGACCACTGGATTCGTCATGTGCGCGATATTGCAAAGTTTTATCGCGACGATATCGAAAGCCAACCCGACGAGGCCGCGAAAAAGAATCGCCTGTGTGAATTGAATGTGGCCGTGCAAGTGACGCACGTGCGCGAGTCGCCGGCGTTGCAAGCGGCGGGGGCCCGTGGCGTGAAAGTGCACGGCTGGATTTACGGCTTGAATGATGGCCGCATTCGCGACCTCACGCCAATGGTGGATTCCGTGCGTGCCCTTGAACCAAGTTCGCACCTCAAGTCGTAAGCGAATCGCTCGACTTGGGCAGACTGGGCGACTATCCTTTTTCGACAAAAATTTCCATGCTCGCGCATACTCTCCGTAATGAAAAGGAATCCATGACCGCACACGACGCGCGCTTTGCCGACCCAGTTGAAATGCAGAACACACTTTTTGGCGAGCTGTCCAGCATGTTCGCCAAAGAGGTTCCCATGTATGACCGCAGTCTTGCGGTGAACCATGTTTGCAATACAACGGTGTGCGACTTGGTGGCGCGCTTGCATGTGGGCTTCGCCATTTCACCGCAGCAACTGAATCAAACAAGTGGCGAGCGCCACGGCGCCATCCGCATTGGCCGCCCCGATGAATATCGCTGGATTGCCCGCTATTTCGCGGCCTTTGCAATGCAGCCTCATAACTTCTACGACATGACCAGTGTTGGCGCCAAGAGCAAGCCGGTCATCGCCACGGCGTTTCGTTCCATGGTCAAGCCCGAGCACCGCATGTTCACATCGCTACTGGTCACGGATTATTTCGACGCGGCTACCCGCGCGCGCGTTGAGGCGCTTCTCTCCACGCGCGAAGTGATTTCGGCCAGCGCAAAAAATCTCATAGAAAAAAATGAGCGCCAGGGTGGATTGAATGCGAACGATTTCAACGCGCTTGTGCGCGAGGGAGTCGACCGCATCTTCAAGTGGACTGGCCAGGCGCGCGACCACGCTTTGTACAACGACCTGTGCGACGCGGGTTTTAAAATAGCTGCGGACATTGCCTGCTTTGATTCACATTGCTTGAATCATCTCACGCCGAATACTTTTTGCATGGACTTGTACACGGCGTCCATGAAATTTTGCATGTCCGAAATGCAAGAGGGCGAATTGCGCGCGCGCGCCACCACCACGCTTACGCGCTTGTGCGCCGCGGCAGATCACGATTGGTTGCTGCTTCACTTCAGACACCTTGATCACGCGCGCATTCAATCGTTCACGAACGCAACGGTGTCGCCAATCGATATCGCGCGCTTGGTGGACACTCTGGTCACCACGCTGCAACTGCCACAATTTGAGCTGGGCAATCTCAAGCATGCCGGCTTTAAAGAATTCACCGAAGGTCCGTCGCAGGACACTCCCATTCTGCTGCGGCAAGACGCGTACAAGGCGCTCACTGAGCCCGTGCAATTTCACAACTCCAACGGCAGCGTGGTTCACTCAACGCATACCGCGCGCTTTGGCGAAATAGAGGAGCGCGGCTACGCCACCACGCCCGTGGGTCGCGAGTTGTATGACCGTTGCTTGGAGCAGGCCGACGCGGCGCGCGATACAGATCCGTCGCTGGCCAAGCGAGATTTCGAGGCATTTGAAGCGCTTTACGCAAAGCCATTCGCGCCATTTCCAAAAACACTTTCAGCGTTGTTGCAGCAGGGGCTGGTTTATGGCCACTACAGCGCAACGGCCAAGGGCATTGCCGCGCGCGGATCCATTCACACCCGCGACATTCATCAATTGGTGCGGCTTGGTTTTGCGCAAGTGAAAGGGTTACGTTACGAGGATTTTCTTCCCGTCAGCGCGGCGGGAATTTTCGCCAGTAACTTGAATCAAATGGGCGCCAAGTCAACCGCGGCCGTGAAGCCCGTGTACACGCGCGCAATGTTTGAGAAAATTCTTGGCAAGCCAGTCATTGATTCCGATGCGCAGTATCGCGCGGAGCATGAAGCGTCCATTGCCGAAACATTCGCGCAGTTGGGTTTGATTGAGCAGGTGACGGCGTAAAGTTACGCCTTCATGTTCACACTCAGCGCAACGGCCTCGGCAATTTTAATTCCGTCAATGGCCGCGCTTAAAATGCCGCCGGCGTAACCCGCGCCTTCGCCCGCTGGAAAAAGCCCGCGCGTGTTCACGCTTTGTAAATCATCTTCATTGCGCTCAATGCGAATGGGCGACGACGTGCGCGATTCCACCGCGGTCAACACCGCGTCAGGCAAATCAAATCCTTTCAGTTGCTTTGCAAACATGGGCAACGCCTCGCGTATGGCCGCAATGGCGTAGTCCGGCAACGCCGTTGACAAGTCGCACATGTGCACGCCCGGCGTGTACGACGGCAACACCGCTCCCAATTTTGTCGATGGCCGCCGCGCCAAAAAATCTCCCACCAATTGTCCCGGCGCCAAGTAGCCGCCGCCGCCCAACTCAAACGCGCGCGATTCCCAGAATCGCTGAAACTCAATTCCAGCAAGTGGCCCGCCCGGATAATCCTGTTCAGGCGAAATACCCACAACAATTCCCGCATTGGCGTTGCGCTCGTTGCGCGAATATTGGCTCATGCCATTGGTCACCACGCGGCCAGCCTCGCTTGTTGCGGCAACCACTGTTCCGCCGGGGCACATGCAAAAGCTGTACACCGAGCGCCCATTCTTGGCGTGATGCACCAACTTGTAATCCGCCGCGCCAAGCAGGGGACTGTCGGCGTTTTTTCCGTAGCGATTTTTATTGATCAGCGATTGCGGATGCTCTATGCGAAAGCCAATAGAAAACGGTTTAGCCTGTATGAACACGCCGCGCGCGTGAAGCATGGCAAACGTATCGCGCGCGCTGTGGCCAACCGCAAGCACAATGTGGTCGCTGGCAATTCGCTCACCGCCAGCAAGAACAACCGCGCGCACGCGGCCAATTTTGTTTGCGCCACTCGCATCGCGCTCAATTTCAATTTCTTCCACGCGGCAACCAAATCGAATCTCGCCGCCCAGCTCAATAATCTTGGCGCGCATTTTTTCCACCATGCCCACCAGGCGGAACGTTCCAATGTGCGGCTTGCTCACATATAAAATTTCCTCGGGCGCGCCCGCATCCACAAATTCGCGCAGCACTTTGCGGCCGTAATGCTTTGGGTCTTTAATCTGGCTATACAACTTGCCGTCTGAAAACGTGCCGGCACCGCCTTCACCAAATTGCGTGTTTGATTCCGTGTCCAGCACGCCTTGGCGCCACATGCGAAACGTGTCCACGGTGCGTTCGCGCACGGCTTTGCCACGCTCCAACACCAACGGCTTGAAACCTGATTGCGCCAAAATAAGCGCCGCAAATAGTCCGGCA
>CAIUGT010000014.1 GCA_903898755.1 uncultured bacterium
ATATTGCGCGTTGGGCGCAAGAAGGTTGCTTCGACGCGGTAGATGAAGTTGAAGATGTGCGTCCGCACCTTGGCGCGTGCACCACTTTTGTGCTGCCTTCATACCGCGAAGGCACAAGCAAGGTTGTGCTTGAAGCCATGGCCACAGGTCGCGCAATTATTACCACCGACGCGATTGGTTGCCGCGATCCCATTCAACCAAACGTAAACGGCTTGCTTGTTACAACACATTCCGCCAGCGAACTTGCCACAGCCATGCTTGAACTTGCGCATGATCCCGCGCGCAACGCCGCCATGGGCGCGGAAAGCCGCCGCATCGCGCAAGAAAGATACAACGCCACGCCAATCGACGCGGCGATTCTTCACGCGCTGAACCTTGATTCACCACATCGCGCGTGAACACCTATGCATACTGGTCGTGCGCATGCCAACGGAATGCAAACCGCAAGCGTTGCATCTTGCATGAAACAATAGAATGAGCGCATGAACATTCTTGTCACCGGCGCCGCTGGATTTATTGGCTCATTCACCGCGCATCAATTGCTTGACCGCGGCGACCGCGTTGTTGGTCTTGACAACATGAACAATTATTACGACCCAACACTGAAGCAAGCGCGCCTTGCGCGGCTTCAAGCGCGCAGCGATTTCACATTCACTCAATTGGATTTGTGCGACACGGATGGAATGAAGTCCATGTTCGCCAACAACAAGTTTGATCGCGTGATTCACTTGGCGGCGCAAGCTGGAGTGCGCTACTCCATTGAAAATCCAATGGCGTATACGCAAAGCAATCTTGTTGGCATGACCAACATTCTGGAAGGCTGCCGCCACAGCGAAGTGCCGCACTTGGTCTACGCCAGCACAAGTTCCGTGTACGGTCTGAACACCACGCAGCCATTTTCGCCGCACCACACGGCCGATCACCCCATGACTTTTTACGCCGCAACCAAGCGCGCCAATGAACTCATGGCGCATTCGTACAGCCACATTTTCCGCATGCCCACAACCGGCCTGCGTTTCTTCACGGTGTATGGTCCGTGGGGTCGCCCTGATATGGCGCTGTTTCTTTTCACCAAGGCCATTCTTGCGGGCGAACCCATTCGCTTGTTCAATCACGGCAAGCACACGCGCGACTTTACTTATGTGGAGGACATTGCACGCGGCGTCATTGCGGCCGCCGATCGCATTGCAACAGTGGATGAAAAGTTTGACGCGTCAAAACCCGATGTGGCAAGCAGTAGCGCGCCGTGGCGCTTATACAACATTGGGTGCTCGCGGCCAGTGCAGTTGTTGCGCTACATCGAAGTGTTGGAGCAATGCTTGGGCAAAAAAGCCAAAACGGAAATGCTGCCTCTGCAACTTGGCGATGTGCCCGACACATTCGCCGACACCAGTGACTTGGCGCGCGACATGAACTACCAACCTTCCACCACCATTGATATTGGCGTGGCGAAATTTGTGCAGTGGTACCGCGACTATTACAAAGCGTAAGCGCGCGCTGAATTTTTCCGCAGTTGCTCAACCCACAATTCAGGGCTGATTTCCCGCAATTTCATTTGATACTGAGAAGATGAATCAGCGCCTGAACAAGGCGCGCAACAACATCACGCACCCGCGCGCGTGCGCAAGTTGTCCAGCACATTCATAAAGTTGATGTACGCGTCATAAGGACTGTCATACGGCGAGAAATATTTGTGCACGTCGCCGTCGGACCAATATTTGGTGCACATGTAGTACAAGTGGTCGCTGGTGGTCAGCTTGCGCCAATCTTCCAGAATGTATGGGTCGCCCTTCAAATGCTTGTCTCGCACCGCGGGCTCAATTCTGTACAACTCCTCCACGGCGTTGTCCTGCAACGGATTTCCAAGCCACGCGGATAAATCGCGCTCCATGTCGGCCCACGAAATTGGCTTTGGAACATCGTATTCACCAACAGGTCGAAACTTCTCAATAGCTTGCGACACTGTTAAGAATTCATTCTGCCCTGGATTCACATCAAAAATATATTTTGGCAGCGCGTCTAGGAAATTAAAGATTCCAGTCTCCGCCCACTGATGCTCGCCAAATGTTTCATAGTCCATGAACAGGTTGCACAAATTTCCGTCGCCATTGATTTGATTCACCCAACCCGCGAACTTCTCGGCGGACAGCGGCCAATCTTTCCAATCACGATTGCTGAAACGAAACGCAATGTCGTCGCTTAAGCGATAATTTTTTAACAACAGCGGCATGGGCGGACGGCCGGCTGGAAAACCATTTCCAGGAACCGCGTACAAATAATTTGGATTGCGGAAACCAAGCAGACGATCAACGCCTTCGCACACCACACCTTTGTGCCGGCCCAACCACGCGATATGCCCGCCAACTTCGTTTGAATAAATCAATTCCGTGTTACGAAAAACTTTTGGCTTCTGACCAAAGAGCCGCTCAATCATGGCTTCTTGAATGGCGACTTGCTCATCAAATTCCTTGCGGCTGAACAAGAAACTGAGCGAGTGATGGCTGGTCTCCGCCAAAAATTCACAAGCACCCGTGTCGGCGAGCCGCTTGAATAAATCGATCAAGTCGGGCGCCCACTGTTCAAATTGCTGCAGCGCAACGCCACTAATGGAGTAGCTCACGCGAAAACGATTCTCGTGGCGCTTCACCAAATCGAGAATTTTTTCCGTGGTTGGTCGATAGCACTTGTTGGCCACCTTCTGCAGGATGGTTCCATTGGCCTCGGCGTCAAAGTAAAACGGATCTGTGTCAAACACGGAGTAGCGACGCAACCGAAACGGCTGATGCACTTGGAAATAAAAGACGACGCTTGCCACAGGGGTGAGAGTGTAGTTGCAATTTCTAAGTGCGCACAGTGCTTGCGACAGAGCGCTTTCGGGCGCGAACAATTCAAGGTCAAGCCACTATTCTGTGTGCATGAATCGAACCACGCTTGCCGTAGAAATTGCCAAAGTTGCCATGTTGCGCGGAACTTTCACGCTGCGCAGTGGAAAAACCAGCCACTATTACTTGGATAAATATCTGTTCAGCACCCGCCCGGAAATTTTGCGCGAGCTTGGCGAGCTGTTCGCGGCGCGCATTCCCGCCGGAACCACGCGCTTGGCTGGCGCAGAGTTGGGCGGCATTCCGCTTGTGTCCGCCGCAAGCATGGCCAGCGGGCTGCCCTGCCTTTTTATTCGCAACCAGAAAAAAGAATACGGAACCGCCAAGCAACTCGAGGGCAAGTTGGAACGCGGCGACCGCGTGATGATTGTGGAGGATGTCGCCACCACCGGCGGCCAAGCGCTTGAGGCCGCCAAAGTGTTGCGCGAAGGCGGCGCGGAAATCACGGCCATTGTCAGCGTGATTGATCGCATGGAAGGCGCGCGGGAAAATATTCAGGCCGCCGGAATTCTGTTTGATTCACTTTTCACCGTGAAAGATCTTGGAATTGTTCCAGACGCCTCCACGGCCACGCAATAATGGACCAACCCCTGCAAACCAACCAACGCCGCAACTTTAAAAAAGTTGGCCTAGTCGTTGGATTAGGCTTGCTCGCCGCCGCAGTGTGGACCATCGCCCGCAGCGGCACAATCGCAAGCCAAGCGTGGCAACATCTCTCGCACGCCTCTCCTATTCTTTTCCCCGCACTGCTTGGCTGCGTTGCGCTGATCGCGCTTTGCACCACGGCGTGCATGTTGATTCTCACCAATCGAACACGCCCGCCAATCCAAGTTCAGTTTCGCGAAATGCTCGCCTTGATATGCGCCAGCACTTTGGGAAATTTTATTCCACTGCAACCCGGACTCATTGGCCGCATTGCCTTTCACCACCAAGTACATGGAATTGCGGTGCCCATCAGCGTGTTGATTGCCATTCAATCCACCGCGCTCACCGCGATCGCGGCGCTTTGGATTGGCGCGGGCCTTATGTTCACGCACGCCACACAACTGTCATGGGGCGCAGCGGTGTTGTCGCCCATTCTGCTTGCTCCATTGCTGCGCAATCAAACATCGCGCCAATTTGCCGCGGCATTTTTTGTGCGCGTCATCGAAACATGCGTCTGGGCGCTGCGCATTCACATTGCATTTCAATTGATCGGGCAACCAATTGACGCGCCCGCGGCTTTGGCGTTGGCCTGTATTGCAAACGCGGCCAACACCATTCCATTTGTTGGAAATGGAATTGGCATTCGTGAATGGAGCGTTGGTTTCTTGGCGCCACTGATTGCGGGCGTGCCACTTGCCGACGCGCTTGCAGCCGAACTTGTTGGCCGCGTGGCGGAAATCATTATTTTTATTCCCGCCGGCTTGGCGGCGTGGCCAATGTTGCACACGCGTCTTCGCGTGCGTCGTTCAACACGTGGCGGCGAATCAGTCAATGTTGGCGCGATGAACTAATCAAGACCGACAAGCACATTCTTATGGCGTCTTGCCCGTTGGAGGGGCGATCTCTTGCGCCTTCACCGTTCCACCTAAAATTCCAGCCTCGTCAAGCGATTGATTCGACTTGGCCGCCTGGCGCACTTTGCCCTCAATCCAACTGCGCACACTGGCCGCGACTGTGATCAATGGCTCATTCGAGCCGCGCGTGATCGTATTTAAAAATTCATCATTTTCAGAATCCACCCAACGCAACAACGCGCTCATTTGAACCCGGACATCTTGGGATTCTTTGGCGGCCTTCGCAATTGGCGCTGTCATATCGAGGGGTTCTTTCGGCAAAACCATCAATGTCCAGGCTTGCGCCGCGGGCGGCAATCGCTTCCACGCCGCAACCACTTCCGTCCATCCCTCTTTCACTTCCTCCTCTGCGCCACTTTCCTTGCTTCGACTTGCAAGATCAAACGCAAACAAAACAAGCGTTGTCAAATCATCCGGCTTGTCACATTGACGAATGCTTCCAAGAGCCTCCTCACGCCAAGTGGCGTCACGGGGGATGGGTGAAATACGAATGGAATTATTCAGCGTCACTCGTCCCAGATATCCAGGCAACAAATTTTCAATCGTCAATTTAAAGTTAGTGATCAGTTCGGCCTGCAAGTTCACGCCTTCAAGCGGGTGATTGGAGATATCTATCGCGGCTTGTGTGCGCGCCAAATCCATCACAAATGACATGGTTTCGTTTGGCGCAAGTTGCAGATTTCTGTCGATAGGAAAAATGATCGGCTCTAGATTTTGCGGAAGGCTTCCAATGGCGATGACTTCAAGCCTGATCGAGGCTCGCGAATCAATCGGACCATCTGGAGTAATCGCCAACGGTATGGGACTTGAATTCGTGATGTCAATTTTGAATGGCAATGATTCAAATGGTTTCGCGGTGGTTGAAAGAAATTCACCATTGATGTTGATGTATTGACTTTCATCCTTGGCAAAGTTGGTGAACGCCTTTGGAAAGCGAGCGACCGCGCTTTGGATTTCCGAAGCCTTGGCATTCGGACCCGGTCGCGTCTTCACAATTTCAAACAACTGATCAGCGGCAAACAAACCGACCGCTTCCGCCCTTGCCGCTCGCGCGATGAAGTGAAATTCCTTCGCCGCCTCTTTGGACTTGCCAATTTTCGCCAATGCCAATGCGTAACCCAAGCGCGCGCCAATATTTTTTTCCGCAAGGGGCTGCAAAATGACGATTGCTTCCTCTGGATTGCCAGCTCGCAATTTGTACCAACCTTCAAATTTCAACACGGCTTCTGGCGAGAGCGCCTGAAGGGCCTGCGCCTCCTTGATCCACGTTTCAGCCAATTCCGAACTTGGTCCAACGCACAAGGCCAGCCAACTTTTTTCTATCAGTAATTCAGATTTTTTATCTGGCGCATCGCCACTTGATTTGATTTCCTCATCAATGGCTGAAATCGCCTCCGTGAAATATTTTTCGGAATCAGGCAGCGCACCACTTTTGGTCACCATCGCATTGATCGCGTTCATGGTTGAAGGCAGCGAGATATTGGCCGCGCCGCGCTGACCTCTTTCGGTTTTTCGGCGGATCATTGCCATCAATTGCTGCTCGCGCTTCGTGAATAAATCGGCTGCAAGTTTATGCTGACCTAAACCCCAACGGGCCAGCATTTGTTGCGCGATCAATTTGTCCAACTCTTCAATCTGAAAATTTTTATCCGCCACCCGGCACGCAACGCCAAACAACATGTCCGCTTCGGCATACAGCCCCTCTTGCAAACACATCATTCCAAGTTCTTTCAAAAACGAAGTCTGAGTGGGGTTGGCAAGAATGGCGTCCACAAGCGCGTTGGCAATAATTCCCGAGGGCGCGTTGATTTGCAACTGATACGCGGCGAATTGCGCCGTGGCCTCTGGAAATGCGGGATCCAATTTCACGGATTGACGCAAATGCGCCAACGCCGCGTCATCATCTCCCCTGCGGCGCAGCAACTGTGAATAAGTGAACTCAAGACGGCTTGCGACCAGCGGTGAAATTTTTGCAACCGAAGCTGGCTGCAACAAATGCTCATATGCGGCAATGCGTTCGTCAGCGCTCATGCCGCGCTCCGCGGCGTCGCTTAAGCGCATTAGTCGTATCACCAAATCGTTGGGCTCCAACTTTGCAAGCTGAATCACCGCATCATTTGCAATCACTTCCGACCTTGGGACTCCACCACTGGTGGCTTGCGCAAGTTCAAGAACATTGCGCCAGCCGTCGGAATTGTTTGGAGTCAGTTTCGCAGCCGACAGGGCCAACTCCAACGCTCCGGCGTAGTTCTCTGGAGTGGGTTCAGCGGGCTCATAAATAATCTGAATCGCGGCGCGGCTCCACGCAATACCAAGTCGTTGAGTCGCCTCAAGTTCAATAATTTTGTCGGGTCCTCCAGCAAGAACACCCGAACACAGCAAGAGCGCGAATGACAGCATCATTTTTGCAGTGTAACCTTCCATACCGCCAAGGATCTCGGTCAAATTCAAAATCAGACACGCTTACTTCCACATAAAGTCGCAATTGAAATGAGACATTTCCACACCATCGCCATTCTGTTCGCACTCTTTTTCACGCCAATCCATGCGATCGCGCAGGGCCCCGCCAAGCCACCAAAGGCAAATCCAGCCGCGAAGACGGAAGGCAAAACTCCGCCACCAAATAAAGAATATGTGTCGAGCACAAAAGCAATTGATGCCGCTGGCCAAAAACAAATCTACGATTTCATAGCCGACCGCGCCGGGCAAATTACAAATGGCGACCCCAAAAATGTGCGGCAAGCGACGAACGAAGTTCTTGCGATTTTGCGGCAATCAACCGCGACGCCTATTTTTTGGCGCGCGTGCTCCGAAAGCCTCAAGCCATTTGTGACAAAAATTATTGCTACAAAAGATGAGTTTCGAATCAGCAATCTGCTGCAAATTATCCGTTGGATGCGATCGCCTGAGGCGCTGGACATTTTAATTGAACAAGCGACACCCGCCATACAAAAAGATGGCATCGTCCGCATCAGCGCCAGCCGTCTTTTGTCCGGCTGCATTGCATCGGCGAATTTAACGGCTCCCCAAATCGACAGCGCCGCGCGGCGGATTCGGGAAGCGGCTGAAGCGGAAAATAATTGGATTGCAAGCGTGCATGACCTTCAGGCTTTGTCAGCCATGTCCCTTGCCTCGCAAAGCTCGCAATTTATTCCGCAGGTCAAAATATCGCGCGATGAATTTCTGAAAGTGATTGCCGGCACCATCACCAAAGCTTCAAAACCAACTGATTCACAAGAAATTTTCGCCGTGCAACGAGGAATGATTCTGTTGCGAGACATGTTGCTCAACAATTCCTCACCCGCTGAAAAGAACGCTATTTCAGCGTCCATTCGAACAATCACCCTAAGCGCCAGCCAAGTTGGCAAACAACTTGGAACATCAACCACCTCGGCGGACGCGTCCATTGTGCAATCCGCCAAGAGCGTTGAAATTCTGGCGGGCGTCATTGACAAACTCCTGAGTTCAACGGCTGCGCAACCGAAGTCTCCTTCGTGATGAATGCGGTGATCAACATGGGTAAGGGCGGCTAAGTGCGTTCCTCGGGCATCGTGCCCCGCGTTCGAATTTTTGCGCCATTTCTTTTTCTCGCCGCGCTCATTCTCATCAGCGTGTTGCTTGATCGCCCACTTCCACGCGCGGACATTGTGTACGCCAACACGTCGGAAAATTTCACGCTTGATCCACAGCGGTTGAGCTACCAACACGATGTGCGCACGTCACGAAGTCTTTTTGAAGGCTTGGTGAATGTCAATGGTGAAAACGGAACACCCGAGCCCGCCGTGGCCACAAGTTGGCAGCGCAGCGAGGATGGCCGCACTTGGACATTTCATTTGCGCGCCGACGCTCGTTGGTCCAGTGGCGCGCCGGTGACTAGCCATGATTTTATTTACGCATGGCGGCGCGCCATGTTGCCAGACCTGGCCGCGGATTACACCGGCTTCTTTTTATCCATTGACGGAGCCAAAGAATTTTTTGAATGGCGCACAAAAGCGTTGGCGGATTTTTCAAAGACAGATGGCGGCGCCGAAGCCGCGCAAAAACTGTGGCAAGAAACTGAATCGCGCTTTGCAAAACAGGTTGGCTTGTCCGCGCCTGACGATCACACGTTGGTGGTGCGCCTAGCGCGACCCGTGGCGTATTGGCTTGATTTGTGCGCGTTTCCAGCGCTTTTTCCCGTGTATCCACCACTGGTCGAAAAGTTCGCAACCATCAATCCCCACACCGCCACTTTGCAACAAGATCCGGGTTGGACCAAAGGTGGAGTGCTCATCAGCAATGGTCCGTATGAACTTGTGCAGTGGCGGCCCAAGCGTTCCATGCGCTTTGAAAAAAATCCGTATTACTGGGATGCCGCGAATGTTTCCAGCAAAACAATACAGAGCATTCCAATTGAGGATCCAAACACCGCCGTGCTGGCGTTTGAGAATGGCGACATTGATTGGCTCACCGACACCATTGTTGAATATCGAGGCGACATGTTTGACGAAGTCAAGCGCGGCAAGCGAACCAACTTGCACGTGCTTGACGCATTTGGAACGGATTTCTTTTCATTCAATTGCCGTCCAAAATTATCCGATGGCCGCGTCAATCCGTTCGCCAATCCCGCGGTTCGCCGCGCCTTCGCGCTGTCGGTGGATAAAGCAACCATTGTCAACAGCATCACGCGCCTTGATGAGGATGTGGCGACAACATTCACTCCGCCAAATTCAATTCCTGGATATCAAACTCCCGCTGGACTTCCATTTGATCCCGCGCGCGCGCGCGCCGAACTCGCCAGTGCTGGCTGGATAGACCGGGACAACGATGGTGTGATTGAAAATGAAAATGGCGAAAAATTTCCGACCGTTGAAATTATGTATTCGGCTGGAAGCCCCCGCTACCGCGACATGGCCGGCGCGCTCAGCGCCATGTGGCACGAGACCTTGGGCATTCAATCCGCGCCGCGTAGCCGCGACCCGCTTGGCTATAAAGACGCTTTAAAACAAGGCGATTTCATGATTGCCCGCGGCGGCTGGTATGGCGACTATGGCGATCCAACAACGTGGCTTGATTTATGCCGCACCGGCGATGGCAACAACGATCGCAAATATTCATGCGCCGAGTTCGACGCGCTGCTGGACAACGCCTCCAACGAAATTGATCCGGCCCGCCGATTTCAAATTTTGCAGGACGCCGAACGCATCATCACCGAGCGCGATCTCCCGATGATTCCAATTTGCCACTACGTCACGGTGTACATGTATGACCCCGCGCGATTGAATGGACTCAGCCACCACCCGCGGCTGGAGCAATATCTTGGTCACATGCGGATGAAAAATTAATTCGCGTCACGCTTGTTGAATACGCGGATCAATCCATCCGTACAACATGTCCACCGCTAAATTCAACAGCGCCACCAGAAGCCCATACGCCAGTGTTATGCCCATGACCAACGTGATGTCCTTGCCCAAGACCGCGTCGACAAAGTGACGGCCAAGGCCGGGCACCGCAAAAACTTTTTCAACCACAAATGAACCGGTCAGCGCCACCGCGGTGGCGGGTCCCAGCCAACTCAGCACTGGAAGAAATGCGTTTTTCAATGCGTGACGCACGGCCACTTGCGGCCGCGACAAGCCCTTGGCCCGCGCGGTGCGCGCGTATTCCGTGTTCATTTGCTCGATCATGCCAACGCGCACAAGACGCGCCACCGCCGCGGAAAATGGCAACGAAAGCGCTATGGCGGGCAACACAATGTTGGACACGCGTCCCCAACCACCGACTGGAAACCAGCCAAGTTTGGCGGCAAAAACGAGAAGTAAAAATGCGCCAATCACAAAACTTGGAACGCTCACGCCAATCATCGCAAAGATTTGTCCTGCCGCGTCCACAACTCCACGCGGCCGCAAACCACTGAGAACACCGGCGGTCATTCCTATCGCAAGCGCCAACAACATGGCGGCGCATCCAAGCGTCACGCTGACCGGAAGCGCGTCGCGCAAAATTTCATTCACGGTCCAATCGGGCTGACGCAAACTTGGACCAAGATCAAATGGCTGCGGCGATTTTCCCAACACCCAACTCACGCCACTGGCCTTGCCCAAGTATTCAAAATAAAAAGACACGGGGTCGTCCAAGCGATATTGCTTCTTCATGGCCTCAACAACTTCCGGCGGCGGACGGCGACCCTCTGGATTTTCAAGCGGGTTGCCCGGTATCAACCACGCCAACGCAAAGGTGATGGTGTACATCGCCAAAAGCAGCGGAGGAATAAGAGCGAGTCTGCGCAGGAACAAGGACAACATGATCAGGCGTGATGCTAGTCAAAGGAACACTACACTGAGCGCACTTATGGATCGGTCACCCATTCGCACAATTCTTGGCTATTGCGGTGCGCCCACCCTTGCGGCGTTGGCAAGTTGCGTGATCCTATTGACTGGTTGCAACACCATGAATGGTCCCGCGGTGATTGAGATTGATTCCGCCGACTATTCCAAGGCTTTCGAGGCCTGCATTGAGGCGAGTCGCAACGCTGGAATGCCGCCGCAAGCCGCCGATCGCACCACGGGCATTATTGAAACTGAACCCAAGACAATTGGAAGTTGGATTGAACCATGGAGATTTGATTCCACCGGTGCGATGCAAAAGGCGGAGAACACCGCGCAGTTCCAACGCCGTCGCGTGCGCTTTGTCTTCACGCCAAAAGATTGGCAACCTGAATCCATCGAGGCGATCGCCACCATGACTGGTCCCGCCGCGCCTGGCTCCACTGACGACTTGAAGCGTTTCGATTTGGAAACCTACAAGGGGCCAATTGAAATCCGCGCGCGCGTATTTGTGGAGCGCAATTTCACGGATGGCATGCGCATCAACACGTGGAGTTCCATGCTGACCAGTCAAACTCAAACACCAAAACCAGGTGTCACCGACGGTTCCACGCGCGCGCAAACAACGTGGACTCCGGTGGGTCGTGATGAAGCGTCCGAGCGCACCATCATGGCGGAGATTCAAACCATGATTGACGAGCCGGCTACTTCAAGCCCGACAGTCGACGCACCGTCATCATAAAAGAGCGTTTCATTGCGGCGTGCATGCCAAAAGTGACTCCCACATACAGCGCCACGCTCAGCGCCGCGCCCAACACAAACGACGCGGTCAGTCCTGATTGAAGCTCCATGCTTGCGGGAATGGTGTCCGCGGGCGTGACCGTGGCCAACACTAAATTCAGCGGACTTAAACAGCTGATCGCTGGTCCAAAGAGTGGAACGCTGCCTCCGCTGGCCGCGCCACACAAACCAATCGTGGTCATGATGGCGACAATAATTCCAATCGCGCCAACGGTGCTGCCAATCACGCCCTTGGATTTAATGCTCCAACTTAATCCAGTCATGACCACGAACGCAAGAAACGCGGTCAGGACAAATGGAAATACGCCCGCTGCAATTGGCAACACAAATGGCACATCCATTTTGCTAGTGCCCACAATTTCAAGCGTGGTCACACCGCCCGCACCAAAGCCATCGCACAACACATACAACGCGCTCAATATCAATGTGATCGATGGCACGGCGATCATGGGCCACAGCACGGTGATTAAGCCGCGCAGTTTGCCCGACAAATATTCACCGGGTTGAATTGGCGTGGTCAGCAATAAATCAAGCGAGCCATCCTCGCGCTCGCGGCTGACAGCGGTCGCGCTGACGCCCACCGCTAGAAGAACGGCCAGCAGCACTTCGCTGATCACCACCGCGGCCAAAATAATTCGAAGCACCGACGTGTTCAAAGCGCCACCGCGATGCATGCCCAGAAGCGCCGCGACCGCAACGCAACCACACGTCAGAAATCCCCACCGCAAGAAACGCGCCGCTGGTGTAGATAGCCGAAGATGGACTTCCCGCCAAGCGATGGGATTTCGCCAAACATGCCGAGGAACACGCTGATTTTGTGAATTCAGCCGACGCGACAATCGTGACATCCACGTGTTGCCCGCTTCCGTTCGGCTGCCAATGAAACGCACGCGCAACGTGGCGTACACGACCAAAGCAAACGACACGGCGAACGAAAGGTAGGTCTGCGCCAACAGTGGATCACCAAACCACAATCGTCCGAACGCGCCCGATTCATTTTGCGCAAACTCGCGTGGTCGATAGTGATTGGTCAACAACACGCTTTCCAAAGTGAGAAAGGGATTCAGCGGCGTCCACGCCGTGGTCCACGACGCGGTCGAGCCCACAGTGATGGGATCGCGCGCGACACGATCAAGCGCGGTTGTCGCCGCCAGGTACAAGACCACCACCACATAGAAAATAAAAATACTGCGCTTGCCGGCGTTGCGAAACACACTCAGCGCAATTGCTATGGCGCCCATGACCAACGCCACAGCAAATGAAATTTGCAAGCTGGCTACCACGCCACTGCCGCGCACACCACCAAAAATTTGCGTCATGATAAAAAGTGGAAAGGTGGCCAACAGCAGCGCGACCACAAAAAATAATCGCCCACATAAATTGCCAAGAATAATTTGCAAACTAGAAAGCGGCGTGGTCAACAATATTTCCCAAGTCTTTGGATTGCTTTCTTGCGCGATCGCGCCCGCCATAAAAATGGGAGTCAACAAACAAATCGCCGCCACTTGTCCAAAACTCATCAGGGTAAACGCGTTGGCGCCGCGTTGCGCCAAATCTTTCAGGCTGCCGCCGGGACCAAGCAACGAGAAAAAAACCAGCACCATCAAACCACCCAAATACACCGATCGAATGAGCAAATGGCGCGTCCGAGTGCTACCGCCTTTGACAATCCGCAGGGCGATTGCGTTGTTGGGGCCAAGGGCCAGGAACCAGTTGAGAAGACGCGGCACCCCCGCAGTCTAAAGGGTTCGGGGGTGGTGAACCTGTTGACCCTGAACACAATTCAAACCATAATCAAATTTCTTAAACCAATCGGACCAACACGATTGGATTCCAACTTCCACGGACCAAGCGCCGGATGGCTTCGACCGATTCGAATCACTTCACTGGGATACAGTCACTCATCGGTCGCAAGCATTTCGGAGCGGCGAGCATTGCGCATCGCCAGTCTGATTTTAAATAAAGGAGGCACCATGCCTTCACCGATGATTTTCTCGCCGCAACTTGCGGCGATTCCCGCCACTGATTCTGCTTTCAATCCAACCTCGCTCATTTCGATCGCCATTGTTGTGATTTCGGGCGCGGCGGTTGTTGCAATGTGGGCGCTTGCCGCGCGCAAGTTGCAACGCATGAGCCGCGAAGGCGAACAACTGATTGAGAAAGCCCGCATGGAAGGCACGGCGAAAGCGAGCGCTCTTGAACTTGAAGCCGAGCGACGTGTCGCCGACCGCCGCGCCGCCGCCGACAAGCAAATCGCGCAATCGTTGGCCGAGACCAAGGACGCGCAAGAGCGCGTAAGCCGCCGTGAAATTTCGGTGGAGAAGCGCTCGGAGCAACTTGAGCACCGCGAGGGCACACTTGAAAAACGCGCACAATCGCTGCAGGAAACAGAGGCAAAGCAAAAAGTATTAATGGAGGAAAACCAGCGAACGCTGGAGCAAACCCGCCAGCGCTTGGCCGAAGTAAGCGGCCTGACGCAAGAACAGGCTCGCGAGCAATTCATGCAAGAAGTGCGCGACCTCAGCCAGCGCGATGCCGCCCTGCTGCAGCACAAAATAATCGAAGAGGCGGAGTTGAAGGCGCGCGAGAATGCCCGCGAGATCACGCTCATGGCCATGCAACGCTACGGCGGCGAGTCTGCCACGGATGCCACAGTTCGCTCCGTGAAAATTCCTTCCGATGATCTCAAGGGCCGCATCATTGGCCGCGAGGGTCGCAACATTCGAACATTTGAACGAGCCACTGGCGTGGATGTTCTCATCGACGACACGCCTGGCGTGATTGCCATTAGTTGCTTTGACCGCGTGCGCCAGGCTGTTGCGGTTGAAGCGCTGCAACGACTTGTAGCCGATGGCCGAGTGCATCCGGCGCGCATTGAAGAAGTGGTCGAGCAATCGCGCCACGATATTCACGAGCGCATGATGAAAGCGGGCAATGACGCCGCTGTGGAAGCGGGCGTGCCTGGGCTGCATGTGAAGATGATTGAAATGATGGGTCGGCTTCACTATCGAACGAGCTACGGACAAAATGTTTTGCGCCACTCCATTGAGGTTGCGTTCCTAAGCCAACTGATTGCGAATCAACTTGGCCTTGATGGAACCGTGGCGCGGCGCGCTGGTTTCTTGCATGACATTGGCAAAGCCATGGATCACGAAATTGAGGGCGGACACCCCGCAATTGGCATGGATTTCGCCAAGCGACACAACGAAAAGAGCGAGGCCGTTCTCAACGCAATCGGCGGTCATCACAACGATATTCCAACCACCACTCCGTACACGCCCATCGTGACCACGGCGGACGCGCTCAGTGGCGCGCGTCCAGGCGCGCGGCGTGAAAGCATGGAGCACTACGTCAAGCGCCTTGAGCAACTTGAACACATTGCAAAATTGCAACATGGCGTGTCAGAGGCCTACGCCATTCAAGCTGGGCGTGAAGTGCGCGTGATTGTGAACGCCAAGCAAGCTGACGACGCTCGCTGTTTCATCATCGCTCAGGAAATTGCCAAACAGGTCGAAGCCGAGATGACTTTTCCCGGCGAGATCAAGGTGACGGTTCTGCGTGAGCATCGCGCAGACGCCATTGCGCACTGACGAAAGCGTAATCTTCTATCGCGAACAATCGGCGCATGCAGGCACTTGAATTCCGGCAAGCGCAATCAATCTATTTTATTTCACCCACAACCCCAGCAACATAATGCCGATCACCACAAGCGCGATCCATACATGAAGCCAATTGCGTTGCAGCACAAATCCGGTGCCAACAATCAACGTGCGCAGAAACGGCATGGAAATACCGCACACAATTCCAAACATCATCAACGCCGCCGCATCTCCACTGCTTATGGCGCGAATGAAATCCGACAGTGAATGCCAGTTCAAAACCGCGCTGCGAATATGCTCGTGCGACAAGCCGCGCGACCACGCCACACCTTGACCAATGCAAATCAACGTGATGGAAATAATGACGATCGTCCACAATGACCAACGCTGAATTCGGCGTAAAACGAGCTGCAATTGACGAGATCGCAAATACTCTGCTTCATCCATCAAATTATGGAATTCTTTGGTCATGTCAACAATGCCTTGCCGCCCTTGAGCATCATTTGAATACCAACAAACAAAATCACAACAAGGAAAATTTTCTTCAATGTGGCCACATGAATTTTTGGAACTAGCCACGAGCCAAACATGGCGCCGGGAACAATTCCAATCAGCACAGGGCCAGCAATTGTTGGGTCCACCATTCCGTCGCGCAGATACACCATGACTCCGGAAGCCGCGGTGATGCCAATCATAAAATTACTGGTGATTGTGCTCACGCGAAACGGCATGCGCATGCAACTATCCATGGCTAAAACTTTGTAGGCACCGGAGCCAATGCCCAGCATGCCGCTGAGCAAACCCGCGATGGTCATCACGCCCAAACCCGCGGGCACTCGTTGCACGTGGTACACGCGAATTCCATCTTTGGTTTCCTCAATGCCATCAAGTTGCAACACGCGTCCCCACCATGATTGAGGCAACACTTTCGCGGCGTCGGTCACTGCGCGCCAAGACAATCCCGCCGTCATCAACAAACTCAATCCGAACAACATGGTCAACACGTCAGCCGGCGCAATGGTGGCCAACATGGCGCCCGCGATCGCCCCAAGGCCCGCGGCAACCTCCAGCGTTATGCCCACTCGATAATTGCTCATGGAATCACGGCCGCGAATAAGCGCCGCCGCGCCACTGGTGGTGACCACCGCCACCAAACTCGCTGCAATGGCGCTCTTTACATCAACGCCCAGAACCGAAACCAAAACCGGAATCAGGATCACGCCGCCACCAAGACCAAGCATGGCTCCAAAACAGCCGCTCACAATGCTGACGGCGATAATGATCAAGTCAAAGAGAAGCGGATCTGTTTGCTGCACGATTGATGTTGTATCAAATATCGCGGCAACTATTTATGTCGACAAATCATTTCTTGCAAGCCAAGCACGCGTTACTGAATTGATGCCGCGCAACAAAAAATCTATTCTGCACATGGGTACACTTTTCAAATGATCCAATTCATTATCGCCGCATGTCTTTGCGCTGAGGCCAGCATTGCCGTTGCAACACCCGCGTCAACCACTCCTTCACCCGCCGCCGTCAACGGTGTCAGCCTAACGGTGTATTCAAGCGCCGACGCGGCTAGCTTTGATCCGCAAACGTGGATTGCGCAGCAACGCCAGGGCAACGATCCAACCGCCGCGTATCAAGTGCCCGGCTTCGGCGTGATCCGCGAGATTCGCGGCGTGGAAATGCCGCAAGGCGCCGGCTCACTGGCATTCACGGACGTGGCGGCCTTCATTGATCCAACCACCGTGGCCTTTGAAGACTTGACCGATCCATCCACCGTGGTCACCAATCAACGTTTTGAATTTGATCTTGTAAGCCCGCAAAAACTGCTGGAAAAATATGTTGATCAAAAGATTTCAGCAATGGTGGACATGAACACCGCGCCGATGCGCGTGGATGGAACGCTTCTTGCGGCGCGTAACGGGCAACTTGTTGTGCAAGGCGCCGATGGCGGCGTGCAAATTGTGAATCAATCAAACACAACATTGACTCTTGGCGCGCTGCCAGGCGGATTGCGCACACGTCCAACTTTATTGTGGGACGTTGTTGCCGCAAAGTCTGGCGCACACCAAGTGCGAACCAGCTACCAAACTTCTGGCATCACCTGGCGCGCTGATTACAACTTGATCCTTGACCCCACCGACACCAAGGCTGACATGACCGCGTGGGTTTCCATGCTGAACGTGTCGGGCCGCAGTTACGACAATGCGCAATTGAAATTGATCGCGGGCGATGTGCAGCGCGCGCAAAGCAACAACAACCGTGGCCGTGGCGCGCCGATGATGATGATGAAAGTCATGGCCGATGGCGCAGCCGAAGGCTTTCAGGAAAAATCATTCTTTGAATTCCATCTTTACACGCTGCCACGCCCCGCGAACATTCCAGAAAATTCCAGCGAGCAGATCGCCCTGTTTCCAACCGCGCGCAACATTCCCGTGGAAAAACTCCTGGTGTACGAAGGCTCGGACATCAACGGATTTGGCGGCGGCATGATTGACCAGCCGGAATTTGGCGCCATGGGAAAAACCAAAGTGGATGTCTTTGTTCGCTTCAAGAACGAAGCCGCCGCCAACTTGGGAATGCCTCTTCCAGCAGGCAAATTGCGTGTTTCCAAACGCGACGACGCGGACGGGTCGCTTGAATTTATCGGCGAGGATTTGATCGGCCATACGCCGAAAGATGAGAAAGTTCTGGTGCGCCTTGGCTCCGCCTTTGATGTGGTGGGCTCCCGCACTCAAACTGATTTCAAATCCGACCGCGGCCGCCGCGAAATGTCCGAGTCTTTCAAGATTGAAATTCGCAACCGCAAGGACAAGCCAATCACCGTATTGGTTCGCGAACCACTGTATCGCTGGAGCAATTGGGACATTACAACCACCAGCCAACCCTTTGAAAAGAAAAACTCGACCACCATTGAATACACGCTCGACGTGCCCGCGAACTCCGAAAAGTTGATCACCTACACCGTGCGCTACCGCTGGTGATGTGAAACCGTATTGACGCGATATGAAGTCGCTTCTGAATTGAGCCAAGCACACGCATCAACTTCTCGAACCTATTTACACCACACAGCTGAGCAATTTCATCAATCGATTTCACGCAACTTCCACACAACTCTGACCGACATTCTCAGTGCAAACACTCACAGAAATCAAAGCCATTCTTGCCTCGCGCGGATTGCGTCCCAAGCATCGCTTTGGACAAAATTTTCTCCATGACCACAACGTGCTGCGTTTGCTTATGAAAGCCGCCAATATTTCTGCGGGTGAAGTCATTCTGGAAGTTGGTCCAGGCACGGGCGCACTCACGGATCTATTGGTCGCCGCCAATGCGCACGTGATCGCCTGTGAAATGGACCGCGACTTGGCCGCTTTCAACCGCGAGCGTTTTCAAGAGCGCATTACGCTGATCGAAGGCGACTGCTTGGCAGGCAAGCATTCTCTGAACCCGCACATCATTGCCGCCATCAATGGACGCCCATTTCGGTTGATCGCCAACTTGCCATATCAAGCGGCCACGCCACTGATCGCAATTCTGCTGAATGACTATCCACATTGCATGGGCATGCATGTCACCATTCAACGAGAAGTTGCGCAAAGACTCACCGCCACACCGGACACCAGTGAAATGGGGTTGCTCAGCGTGATGGCGCAATTTTATTCTTCCATACACATGGTGGCCGAAATCCGACCAGGCAGTTTTTGGCCGGAACCTGAAGTCACAAGCGCCATTATTGAAATCACTCCGCACCAGCCGCGACCAATCCTTCCCACCCATCTGCACACACTATTGGAGTGCGCGTTTCAACACCGACGCAAGCAACTTGGATCCAGCCTGTCTGGGCAATTCACATTGCCAGCGGACTTTGACCGCACGCGCAGACCAGAAACACTATCTGTTCAAGAATGGATCGCTCTAGCACAATTCCAGATTGGCCTGTAGCCACACGGTTCATCATGATGGCATTCGCGCGTCGCGTGTTCAGCACGCAGACAACGCCACGACAAATTCACTTCGCGGGATCTGGCCCATTTCTGTAGACCATGCGCAGCATGTTTCCAGGCGGCAAATGCGCGACCTCGCTCATGTACGCGCGCATCAGCATTAAACCGCGCCCTGATGGGATTTCTAAATTTTCCTCGGCGGTTGGATCGGGTACGCCCTCTGGATCAAATCCATGTCCCTCATCTTCAATCTTAAACTCCGCGCTTTCGGGGTCAATCTTGCACAGAAACTTCACCACCTTGCCAGGCTGGCTGTGATTTCCGTGGCGAAATGCGTTGACAATGGCCTCTTCAAGGCAAAGACGAATAGCAAACTGGGCGAACTCCGAGTAGTTGTTCTTGACCAACGCCTCGGCAACACCCTTCTGTACTTTTTCAAGATCGGTTTTTAAATCCGTCAGGATTTCATCTTGAATGTAGGGTTCGCTTCTCAATGTTTAGATCCACGAGCAAAAATGAAATTACTTGAAACTTTTCATCGCAACATCGCTGGTGTCCACGATTTGAAACATCTTGTTCAATTTCGTGATCTTGAATATTTCAAAGATTGGCTTTGGAATGTCGCTTAAATACAACTGGCCCTCTTTCACACGAATGCGATTGTGGCAAGTGATCAAAACACCAAGCGCGGCGGAAGATAAATGCTCAACGCCTTGAAATGAAATCAAAATCTTGGGCTTGGCGGCGCCATCAATCACCGTGACAATATCTTTGCCAATTTGGTGGATAACGGTTTCATCAATAATGCTGCGTTGGGTGAATGTGATTTTTTTCACGCCAGCGTCCTCTGAAATTTGAATGACACTCGTTGAGTTGCTCATGCTTTTCTCCAAAATTAAAATTCACAAAATGATTGATTCACGAAGCGTATCGAATTACATCCCGGCGTCGCCGCCCGCCCCGCTGAGTTGATTTCGCAAGCCAGGAAAGAGAACGTCTTCGGTTTCTTGTTGAATTAAAATTTCAGGACGAACCATGAGCAACAACGTCTTCTCCGTCTTGGAGTTAATGCGATTCGTGAAGAATCGATTGACGACTGGAATTTTGCTCATCACTGGAACGCCAACTTCCACTTCGTAATCCGTTGTGACGCGTTGTCCACCAAGAACCGCAGTGCCTTTATCTGGAACGGTGATTGTGGTTCCAATAGATGTGTTCTGATAGTTGGGTGTTTGGAAAGTATTCTTTGCGATTGATCCTTGACCCGTGAACGAACCAGACGCCGTTGTGATGGCTTGTTGATATTCAACTTGGGCAAACGTAATTGGTCCCTGAAGTTGGAAGCTCACATTCAAACTCACATAGCGACGATCCGCGCTGATCACGCCCTGCAAACCAAGTGAGAAGCCGGATGAAATCTGGCTGACAATCGGTGTGGAAGTTGCGCCGCCCGATGCATTGTTGAATCCAGACACATACGACTGATTGTCTGTCACGGAGATAAACGAAATCTGCCCGTTTTGCATGGTCAATCGTGGCGATGTCACAAGCACGTTGCGTTGATCGGCCTGCGTGGCGCGAACCAACAAATCAACTTGAACATCATCCAGGAATGTCATACCAACCGTCAAAGCTGGATTCGCAAGCGCAGCAGCACCGAACACGCCGTTGATACCCGCCGCGCCAAGAGTGTTCACAAGCGGCAAGCCTTCTTGTTGAACATTGATGGCCGACAAACCGTTGCTCACTCCGCCGTTGGCGTATGTATTGCCATTCTTCACCACGCCAACAGGAACGCCTACGGCTCCAGTCTGATATTGAATTGTTCCGGGACTTGTTCCAGGCAAACCAATGGCTTGACCAGTGGCGACGGCGTTGCCATCCGCAGGGTTGCCAATACCCGAGAAAACCACTGGGTTCTTCAAAGCACCAACTTGGCCTTTGCCGCCCTGTTGGAAGAAGAAGTCGCGCAAATTGAAATTTGGATCGGCCTGAAGAGCATTTTCATACTGCGCGTTGTTGGAGTTGAAGTACATGTCAAAGTCCAAGCCAATTTGCTCAAACCAGTCGGTGTCAATTTTGAGCACACGAACTTCAACATTGATTTGCAACGCCAAGTCCTCACGAAGTTGCCTTAACAAATCCGCAATTTGTCGGTGCGTATCAAGCCGAGCCGTGATGACCAGCTTGGTGTCGAATGGCTCCATGGTTGCGCCACTATTCCACGCCTCTGGATCAACAGTGTTTTGAATCAGGGTCTTTAAAAAACTCACTCGACCGCTCTTGCCATCCTCGGTAATGAACGGCGTAAGAGGAAATCCTTCGCCGCCACTGCTGCCACTACTGCCGCCGCCACCACCACCGCCGCCACCGCCGCCGCCACCGCCCCCACCACCGCCGCCACCGCTACCACTACTTCCGCCGCCACTCACAGAAAGTGGTGGCACGGTGACTGTGTCTGGATATTTAAAAACCAAATCAGTCAGGTCATACACTCGCGGCTTTTTAGATTCGGGAAGATTTTGCAGCGCGGTCACGGTAGTCACAACAACTTGACCATCCATAATTTCAGCAACTGGATGATTGCTCTCACCCACTTGTTCCAAAATTCGTTCAAGCATGACCTTTGGACTTACATTTCCGCCCTCAAATAGAACTGGAGTTTCTTTGGTGACTTCAAACTCGGCCAAAGCCTTCCAATTCACGTGAAACGGAATGCCGCCAGAGCCGCCGCCCGCCGCAAAACATGAATTCAGCGCCGCGCTGATTGGCGTGCCTGCATCACCTGTATCTGTGGTCGCGCCGTATGTCACAACCTTTTTCATGCGCTTGGCAAGATCCAAATCCGCCTGCGTGCGCTGGGTACCCATTGGCGCGAAATCAGGGTTGGTGTTGCTAAATGAAAGCGCTTCCCAATCTTCCTTGGAGGGATAGGTCATCAGAGCATTCGTGCTGCGTGGACCATCACCAGCCAAATTAATCTTGGGAGGAATAGAGGCCTGCATGTCCTGCAACTGAATCTGGCCATAGCCGGAATTTCGTTGACGCTGGGCATCGGCCCATTGTCGATACATCTTGGTGCTTTCAAGCACGTCGCGCAGGGCAAGCGCCGCTGGATTGCTTGGATCCATGAACAAAATTTGATCGATGACTTGCAAAGCCTCGTCGTACTTCAGTTCCATTTGCAACTGACGAACGCGCATCAGCATTTCGCTGATTGTTGCAATGCGCTTCTGTTGCGCCATGCGCTGCGTATCCGAGATTGTTTTTTGCGCGTCGGTGCGTTGCTTGTTTTGCTCAAGTTGCTGTCCCACAAGCCGTGACTCATTGATCTGATCGATGAGCGCGGTCGCGCGGTCGTTCATATCTTTAAAATCGGCGGGAGCAAGGATGGACTGATCAACATTCAATGATTGCTTGGCAATGTTGGCGTCGGTTTGAGCGCCGGCATAATCGCCGCGATTGAGCTTTTCACCGGCGCGAAACATGTCATTTTCAAATTCAACGCGCAGCTTTTGGCGCCGCAAAGTGATGTCGTCGCTGACGCTGTCAAGCAAACTTCCGCCACCCTGGCCCAACTTGGATTGAGCGTCTTGCAAGCCTTTTTTGGCCTCTTCGTTGGCTGGATTTGCATTTAAAACCGTGGTCCAATCGTCAATCGCTGTGCGCCATTGCGAGTCCGCCATGGCGGCGCGTGCATTCTTCAAGGCATCTGCGGGATCAGAACTGCCAGCAAGTGAAGGCGGAGTAACGGGCTGGCTTGTCGAAGAATTCAACAACTCGTCTGGCGATGTTGCTGGCTCAGATGTTGGAGCTGGCTCCGAAGGTTCCGCTGCAGGCGCAGGATCATTTGTCTTAGGAGCCGCATTGGTATTGCGGGGCGTCTCGCTTGGAGGCGGCTCAATTGGATCATTTTGCGCCCAGGTCACTTGGGTTGGAGCCAGCGCAAGAAGTACGGCGGTCGCAAGAAGACAGAAACTGCTTCCGCGGAAATATTTGGATTCCGTCATTGGTCGAGACATCTTTGTAGGGCTCCGAGCGTTTGCGCTCGCTTGTTCTTGATAGGTGTGTGGAGAAGAAGAAGTTAGGGGTCGTGAAAGATCGTTTCGGAGAACCCAACCACACGGTTCCTTACAAGTGGAAGAAGGTACCTTCCATGCCAAAAACCCGCAACACTGCCTTGATACGCGGCCTTGGTATTTAAAATTGTGGATAAATGCAGCCCATTGGGCGGGCGAGTCTCATCGCTACACTCGCGGATATGGCGCACGAAACCCCGCAAATTGCCCGTCTGGCTCTGGAAGATGGAACTGTCTTTCAAGGCAGTGGTTTTGGCGCCTGTTCGCCCTCTGATATGGCCCTTGGCGAGGTGGTTTTCACCACCGCCATGTGTGGATATCAAGAGGCGCTGAGCGACCCAAGTTTTTCGGGGCAAATCTTGGTCATGACTCCCACGGAAATTGGCAACTACGGGGTCAATGATGAGGATGTTGAAAGCGCCAAGCCGCAAGTCGCCGGGTTTGTCATTCGTGAACTTTCTGGACGGCGTTCCAACTATCGCGCCACGCAAGACTTGAGCGAGTGGTTGGCGGCGCATGGCGTGATCGGTATTTACGGAATTGACACGCGCGCCCTAGTTCGCAAGTTGCGCACACAAGGCGCACTGCGTGGCGTGATCAGTGGCAATACGGCTTTCAGCGATGAGCAACTTGTGGCCAAAGCAAAATCAATTCCATCCATGGCGGGACAAAATCTTGCGGCGTGCGTCAGTCCCAAGTCGCAAGGAACATGGACGCAAAATCTTGGCGCGTGGGCGAACGCGCATGATGTGAACACGCTTGAAGGAAAAAATTCTGGTGACGCAAAAAAATTCAAAGTTGCGGCGCTGGACTGCGGCGCCAAACAAAATATTTATCGCCATCTTGCGCAGCGTGGTTGCGAAGTGTTGACGTTGCCGCACAACGCAAGCGCGGCGGATATTCGCGCGCTGAAGCCCGACGGACTTTTCATTTCAAATGGTCCAGGCGACCCCGCTGCCGTCGCGGCCACAGTGGCTACTTTGCGCGAAATTGCGGGCGAAATACCCACTTTTGGTATTTGTCTTGGACATCAATTGTTGGCGCTTAGTTTGGGCGCGACAACGTGGAAACTTAAGTTTGGCCATCGCGGCGCGAATCAACCGGTGCGAAATATGTTGACGGGTCGCGTTGAAATCACAAGTCAAAATCATGGCTTCTGCGTTGATGAAGATTCACTGCGCGCGGCTGGCGGCGAGCCCACGCACATTCATTTGAACGACGGAACCTTGGCGGGATTTCGCCACACGCACAAACCAATTTTCTGCGTGCAGTACCACCCAGAGGCCAGTCCGGGTCCGCATGAATCCGCGTATCTCTTTGACTGCTTCATTGACATCATGCGAACGCGCGCGCCAGTGACGGCGCAACAAATGGAAGCGCATCAATCCGCGTCCGCCCGCTTTGCCGCGGCGGCCACGGCGTAAGCGGCGCAGCATGCGCGGCCTTTACGACGAACCTGTTTGCAAACACGTTCTTGTGGCCGTGGAGCGCGGAGTGGACCGCTATCCAGACGGCTTGACCTACGGCGTGCCGCAGTCGCTGCAACGCGTGGGCGTTGGCCATCGCGTGAAGGTTCCGCTGGGTCGAGGCGACTCCTCCACATTTGGATGGGTGGTGAAAGAAATTCCGCCTGAGCAGGCCGCCTCCATTGCCGCGGATCGCATGAAGTCCATTCTTTCAATAGAAGAGACCGACCCGCTTCCATCGCAAATTGTTGAATTAGCCCGCTGGATCAGCGTGTATTACTGCTGTCCCCTTGGTGTGGCTCTTGCGGGAGTGCTCCCGGCGGCGGTTAAAAACGCTATTGGGCGAGTGGAATCCTCGTGGATTGATCAAACCGATTTGGGCGCCGAGGCTCTGAGCGCGTCGGGGGTGGCAAGACCTCGTGATGGCGCGAAGCGAACGAAAAGCTCTGACGCACTTCCAGGCAACCTTGCGGAAACAATTTCATCCGCCACACCCAAACCAATTCGTCTGTCAGTTGCGCACAAAAGAATTTTACAAGTGTTGCGCGACACGCCGCCAGAACTGCGCCCCATTGAGTTGCGAGAACTTTTAAAGAAGGCCGCGGTAGCAACACGCGCTCCGTTAACTGCTCTCATGAAGGCCGGGTTCGTCAGCGTGGTGAAACGATCAAGCGTGGAGGCGAGTTCGCTCACTCCAGAAAATGCGCCGCGCGATTTTTCCAAGGACCGCCCTGCGCTCACAGCGTCACAAAGCGCAGCGGTCAATTCCATTCACGCCACAAGCACCGCTGGTTTTTCACAGCATCTTTTATTTGGCGTCACGGGCAGTGGAAAAACGGAAGTGTATTTGCAACTCATAGAACTATGCAGAAACGCGGGCAAAACAGCTATTTTGTTGGTGCCAGAAATTTCCCTCACGCCACAAACCACGGCGCGCGTGTTGCGGCGATTTCCAAACGACCGAGTCGCTATTTTGCATTCGGGGCTCACGGCGGCGCAGCGCAATCAACAGTGGACCATGGTGGCGCGCGGCGAGGCGAAAATAATTGTCGGCGCGCGCAGCGCCATCTTCGCGCCCGTGCCCGACGGCGAGCTTGGTTTAATCATGGTCGACGAGGAACATGATTCGTCTGGTTACAAACAAGATCAAGCCCCGCGCTACCACGGACGCGATGTGGCCATTCGCCGCGCACAAATGTCGGCGTGTCCAGTTGTGCTTGGCAGCGCAACACCCAGTTTGGAAAGTTGGTGGAACGCCACCGAGCGCGGCATCAGCACGCTGCATCGCCTGCCCCATCGCGCGCCTGGCTTGGTCACGCCCACAGTGGAAATCATTGACTTTTCCCAGGATATGAAGCACTTTCGCGACAAGCGTGTGCACTTGCTTGGCGCGCGATTGGCGGATCGATTGGCGTATGTCATTGAGAATGGAGGACAAGCGTTGATGCTTCTCAACCGCCGTGGATATGCCAACTGGATTTCCTGCGCCGCGCGTTGCGGTTGGATGATGCGCTGCCAGCATTGCGACACAGGAATGATTTGCCACTCGGGTCCTCGCTCGCGATTTGTCCGTTGCCATCATTGCTTGACTGAACAACTTCTTCCACAAGCATGTCCTTCATGCAAAATGGGAGTGACCGTATTTGGTTTAGGAACGCAACGCGTGGAGGAAGAATTGGCGCATGTGCATCCAGCGCTTGCGAAAGCCGGCGCGGTGTTGCGCGTTGATGGTGACACCATGCAGAACAGCCACGACATTTATCAAGCGCTTGCACGCTTTGCTTCTGGCGAAGCCAAGGTTCTCGTTGGCACGCAAATCATCGCAAAAGGGCTGGATTATCCCAATGTTCGATTGGTTGGCGTTGTCAACGCCGACACCGCGATCAACTTGCCAGACTTCCGCGCCGCGGAGCGAACCTTTCAACTTGTCAGCCAAGTCGCGGGTCGATGCGGTCGCGGCAGTGGTCCCGCGCAAGCGATTGTGCAAACATTTCAACCCGACGCGCTTCCCATTCGCTTGGCGGCGTCTCATCAATTTGAGGAGTTTGCAAAACAAGAACTCGCCTCGCGCAAACAATTCGACTTGCCACCGTACCGGCGCATGGCGCGCATTGTTGTGCGTCATGAAACTCTCGCATCCGCGCAAAACATTGTTTCAGAAATCCGCCGCGCGCTTGAGCGTTTGCCAGAAGCAACTGGCGCGCACTTTCGTGGACCTCTGCCCTGCCCCATCGCGCGCATTGCGGATCGCTTTCGAATTCAACTTGAAATTCTGGCCACGGATGCAAACGCGTTGCAACGCCTCATCGCCGCCGCGCGCAATCGAGCCGTTTTTCCAAGCGGCGAACTCTGCGCCGTGGATATTGACCCTGTCGCGCTGCTCTAAATCAAAGCGCTTCGTTCCCTCGCTTTCAAGGGCAAATATCGCTAGAATGGCTTAGTTTCACAGACATTCTTTCAAACCATTTTTGACACGTTTGCCGCGCCGTAAAAGCACTATCTTTGAAAGCGACATTTGGAGCATTCTTCAGTGAGCAACACTCCCTCTTCCAATCCTTCCCCTTCGCCCCAATCCGCCGCCGCATCGGTGAATGGTCTTGACCCCGCCTTGCTTGAGACGCTCTATGCCGATTGGCAGCGCGACCCCGCGAGTGTGAATCAAGAGTGGCGCAGTTTTTTCCAAGGCTTTGAACTTGGCTTTGAGCGTTCGCCAAATCCCGCCGCCGAAACCGCGCCAGCCACCAACGAAAAATCGCCCGCCATTTCTACCGTCCCCGCCGCATCTGGAATGATGCACGGCTCACAAAGCAAAGTCGCAGGCCTCATCGACGCCTATCGCACACTTGGACATTTGGCGGCGTCACTCGATCCGCTTGGCGTGGAGCGGCCATTTCCAGAGGAGTTGCAACTTGAATCATTCGGCTTGACCGACAACGATCTAGCCGCGTCGTTTGATCCTGGAACGCTGCCACTTCCAAATCCAAGTTCACTGACCGAGATCATCAATCTTCTGGAAGAAACATATTGCCGGCATGTTGGCGTTGAGTATCAACATGTTCAAGATCGTCAACAACGGCGCTGGCTGCAGCAACGCATGGAAAGCGTGCGCAATCAGCCGCAATTTGATGTTTCTGTGCGCAAGCGATTGCTTGAAAGACTTATTGCGGCCGAAGGTTTTGAATCCTTCCTGGAGAAGCGCTTCATTGGAAAGAAACGTTTTGGTTTGGAGGGTGGCGAGACTTTAATTCCACTGCTCGATGCCATCGTTGATCAAGGTCCCGCGCTTGGCGTGCGCGAATTTTCATTTGGCATGGCGCACCGCGGTCGCCTGAATGTGCTGGCCAATATTTTGGAAAAACGCTTCGACCAAATTTTCACCGAGTTTGACGAAGCTTGGACGGAGGACTTTTTGTCCGGCGGCGGCGACGTGAAATATCATCAAGGCTATTCAAGCGATGTGAAGACCACCAGTGGTCAACCGCTGCACATCACGCTGGCCGCAAATCCAAGCCACTTGGAATTTGTTTCAAGCGTGGTCATGGGTCGCTGCCGCGCCAAGCAACGACTCGCCAATGACACCGAACACCGCACCAGTGTTGTGCCAATTCTTATTCACGGTGACGCCGCGCTTCCGGGTCAAGGTATTGTCGCCGAATGTTTCAACATGATGTTGCTTCCTGGCTTCACCGTGGGCGGCACCATTCATGTGGTCATTAACAATCAAGTGGGTTTCACCACGGATGCAAAAGATTTATTCAGTGGTCGTTACTGCACCGACATCGCCAAAATGGCGAACACGCCAATCTTTCACGTGAATGGCCAAGACCCCGAAGCCTGCGCATGGGCCGCGCGGCTTGCCATTGAATGGCGCCAATCTTTTGGCACCGACATTCTGGTGGACATGTGGTGCTACCGAAAGAATGGCCACAATGAAACTGACGAGCCTTCATTCACGCAACCACTGATGTACAAGTTGGTTCGCAAGCAAGTCACGGCAATGACTCACTACGCAAACCGTCTACAACAAGAAGGCGTGATCACTGCCGATGAGATCGAACACCTCAAGAGCGATTTGTTCGCGCGCATGGACGAGGCCCAGACACGCACCAAAAAAACACCGGTGGTTCCAGGCAAGAAACCGTTCGATCATATTTGGGCGGGACTAACCGAGGCCTACTCCGACACGCCAATTGAAACGGGCGTGAAAGAAAGTCGCCTGAAAGAAGTTGCGACCGCGCTTGCGAACTTGCCGGCGGGTTTTGTTGCGCACAAGAATGTCACTCGCCTTCTAGAAATTCGCGGCAAACTTGGCGGCGATGTTGGCGTGGATTGGGGCCTTGCGGAAATGCTCGCCTACGGAACTCTTCTGCTTGAAGGCCATCCCATTCGACTCACGGGTCAAGATGTGGAGCGCGGAACATTCAGCCACCGTCATGCGGTTGTGATTGACCAAGACACCGGCGCGCCGTACATCGCGTTGAATGAAATCACGGCGAATCAGGCTAAATTTTGCGTTCACAATTCACCACTCACAGAGCAAGCTGTTGTTGGCTACGAGTATGGATACTCGCTCACAGATCCACGCATGTTGATCTTGTGGGAAGCGCAGTTCGGCGACTTCTGCAACGGCGCGCAAATTATCATTGATCAATTCATCGCCAGCGCGGAAACAAAGTGGCAACGATCAAGTGGACTTGTTCTTCTGTTGCCACACGGATACGAGGGCCAAGGACCAGAGCACAGTTCGTCGCGCGTTGAGCGCTTCCTTCAATTGTGCGCCGCCAACAACATGGTGGTGTGTCAACCATCCACCACCGCGCAAATGTTCCACTTGCTGCGACGACAAATGAAAGTGAAGTTCCGCAAGCCGCTGATTGTGCTCACGCCCAAAAGCATGCTTCGATCGGCCGCGGCCGCAAGCCCCGTCATTGAATTCACCAAGGGCGCGTGGCAGCGAACATTGGCGGACACGGCGCAAGAGGCGTCGGCAAATGCGCAGAAATTATTGTTCTGCAGCGGAAAGATTTACCACGAACTTGTGGCGCAACGCGCCAAGAGCAAGTCCGCCAATATCGCCATTGTGCGCGTTGAACAGTTGAACCCATTTCCAGCTGATGAAATTAAAAAGCATTTGGAGCAACACTCCAAGGCCGACGTGTTCTGGGTTCAAGACGAACCGCGCAACATGGGCGCATGGCGATTTGTGCAAGGTCGCATGATCGATCTCTTCGCGGATCGACCCGTGAAATATATTGGTCGACCTGATGGCGCGAGTCCGGCGGTTGGCAGTTTGAAAATGCACGGCCATCAACAAGAGGTCATTCTTGCCGAAGCCGTTGGCGCAATTCCACTCGCTGACGGCGCCGCCAAAAACGACAAGATCGACAAAGAATCAACTGACACGTCGCCCGCGGGCACAAAGCACTGACCACTTCGTAAACACTTAAGCATGGAGCCACTGGAATGATTGACATTGTGATACCGAGTCCTGGAGAAAGCATTACCGAAGTTCGTCTTGGCGCGTGGAAGCGCGGAGATGGCGAGTGGGTTGAAAAAGACGAAGTGTTAACCGAAATTGAAAGCGACAAAGCCACGCTGGAAATTTTGGCCACGGCTTCAGGCGTGCTCAAAGTGACCGCGCAAACTGGAGAAGATTTGAAAGTTGGCGCCGTTGTTGCGCGCATCGACGAAAAGGCAGCGCGACCCGCCGGCGCAAACGCTAAGCCTGCAAGCAACGCTGTTCCATCCGTGGCGGCGAACACCTCCGCTCCCGCGCACAAAGAAACTTCCAGCGCCGCCGTTGTTGAACCGAAAGTCACCAGCGTTGCGCGCAAAATGGCCGTTGACAAAGGCGTAGATCTTGGAACGGTGGAAGGATCCGGTCCTGGCGGACGCATCACTAAAACAGATGTTGAACACGCGCAAACAACTCCAGCAAAATCCCCCGCGTTAAACACGCCAGCCTTGTCACCTGTCGGCACAGCGAAAATTTCTTCCACTCCAATTGCAACCGGCGCGCGCGGAATGCGCCGTGAACGCATGACCAAGTTGCGTCAACGCATCGCTGAGCGTTTAGTCAGCGCCAAAAACACAGCGGCCATGTTGACCACTTTCAACGAAGCCGACATGTCCCAAGTCATGCGCCTGCGCGCAGAGCACAAGGAAGCCTTTGAAAAGCGCCACGGCACAAGCCTGGGCTTCATGGGTTTCTTCGTGAAGGCCGTGGTTGGCGCGCTGGAAAAATATCCGCGCCTGAACGCCTTCATTATTGGCGACGAGGTTGAGTACCACGATTACATCGATGTCTCCGTGGCCGTTGGCACCGACAAGGGCCTTATGGTTCCCGTTCTGCGCAACGCCAATCGTCTTTCAATTGCCGAAGTAGAGCGAACCATTCGCGAGCTCGCCGTCAAGGCGCGCGACAACAAACTTACCGTCGACGACATGACTGGTGGCACATTCACCATCACCAACGGCGGCGTGTACGGCAGTCTTATGAGCACGCCAATTCTGAATCCTCCGCAGTCTGGAATTCTTGGCATGCACGCTATTAAAAACCGCGCGGTCGAAGATCCAAAAAATCCCGGCCATGTTGCCATTCGACCAATGATGTATCTGGCTCTGAGCTATGACCACCGTATTGTGGATGGTTCCGAAGCCGTTGGTTTTTTGGTGGACATTAAGAACGCCATTGAAAATCCAGAGCGCCTGTTGTTGGATGTCTAAGCAACGCGGAGTGCACAACACATTTGCGCCGCTTGTCAGTTTTTAAATCTGACAATTCAACTTGCAAATATAAATTGCAAACTCAATGCCGATCGGGTTCGCCGCGCTCATGCACGGCAAGTTTGGCTTGTTTCTCGCCCTGATCCGGCTCAACGCCCATGTAGTTCAGGATTTCATCAATCATCTTGCGGCACACAGGCCCAGCAATGGAACCTCCGTAATGTCCCTTTGATTTATCTGGATCATCAATAACAACCAAACACACAATTCTTGGATTATCAAACGGCGCGCCAGCGATAAACGAACTCACATAACGATCTTCAAAGTAGCCCTTGCCTTGTCCCTTTGGCTTTGGCAACTGCGCGGTGCCGGACTTGCCAAACATTCTATAAAACTCGCTCTGCGCTTTACGTCCTGTGCCTTCCGTCATGACGCCTTCCATAGCATCACGCGCGGTCAACGCGATCGCCTCTGGCATCACACGCTTGCTTGGAACTGAATATTGATTGTCCGCGCCTTCGGTGCCAAGCGACAACCGCGCTGGAACCATGCTTCCATCCCTGCAAAATGCGGAGAAGGCTTGCACCATTTGAATTGGAGTGACGCCAATTTCGTGACCCATGCACACGCTTGTTTGCGTGTAGACCGACCACTTCTTAGGCGTGGTCACCAAGCCTTCGCTCTCGCCAGGAATTCCAACTCCGCTCTTTTGTCCAAATCCAAATCGCTGGATCATGTTCTGCATGTCGCTAAATTTCATTCGCTCCGCCGCGGCCGCCATTCCACCGTTGAGCGACTTCACAAGAACTTTTTTCCAACTCACCGGGCCCGGATATTTCACGTCGCGAATCACGCGGCCAAATTTGGTGACATACGGACCGCTTGGCAAATTCACAATTGTTTCTGGCTTAAACACGCCAAGTTCCGTGGCCGTCGCCCAGACAAATGGCTTGAATGTGGAACCCGGCTCGTACGGATCCGTGACATTTCTGTTTCGTCCAAGCGACGCATGCAACGCCCGCGATGGATCCGTGGTCACTTCCTTCCAGCCCTTGCGCGGATGCAACACGTCCGCCATGGCAAGAATGTCGCCGGTCTGCACATCCATAATCACGGCGCGCCCACCACCCGCGTTCCATTCCTTCACCGAATCTTGCAACAGTCGCTCCGCAATTTCTTGCGCGACTAAATCTATAGACAAACGAATATCAACTCCATCTCGCGGCGGTTGATAATCATTTCCCTCAATCCACAACGGTTGCCGTTTCACATCGCGCAGAAAAACCAACTGACCATCTTTGCCACGAACTTCCGCATTGTGGCGCAACTCCGCGCCAGCTTGACCGCTTTGCTCAAGACCAACTCGACCAATCACCATTGCGGCCAAATTGCCCGCTGGATATTCACGAATTGGGCGTGACTCAATTCCAATTCCTGGAATGTTCAACGCATGAATGGCATCCACTTGCTCCGGAGTCAACATGTCCGCAAGTTGCACATAGCGATCATCCGCCCGTTGATTTAAAATCGTGTGGATTTTTTTCGGCGATTCACCAAGCGCGCCGCCAATCGCACCAGCCGCATCCTTGAATGGATCACCCACCGCTTGGGAATCTGGCTCCGCTAATTTGCCCTTGCGAATCCGATCCCAGCCTCGATCCCAAATCATGGCCGGATCCGCGAAAAGTCTGCGCCCCATCAAGCTGGACGCGAGAACTCGACCGCGACGATCAACTATTTGTCCACGAGATGCGAGTTCAGGCGCGGTGCTTTGATGCACTCCCGCAGCCGCTATAAGCCGCGGATCATCTGTTGTTTTTAACCATGCAACGCGCGCAGTGATGCAAAGCAATATCGTCGCTGTGGTGATAATGAGCACGCGACTCCAAGCGCGAATTCGGCTTGATTGCATCTCAGAAATCTGTGAAATGGAAAACTGCTTCATCCGCCAAATTCCACTTGTGCCGCGTCGGCATCTTTTACGCCCGGCTTCGTGGCCAAACGTGGTTGGGTTGGTGGCGCGGGCGCGTCAAGTCTGTGAGGAATGGGGCGCCACTGCATCTTCATGGAATCCAACGCCAGACGAATTGCGTCGGGCCGAACCTTGGAAGCCACTTCCGCGCGACATCTCATTAAATCCCTTTGTTGTTCGATCAATCTCCAATGCGTTCTGGAAATCTTGGCGGCAACTTCATAGCGCTTCTGCCGCGTCGCCAAAAGCGCGGTTGCCATAATTCCAAGACCCAACAAGATGGCGATTACTTTTCCGAACATGGTCCGGTCCTTGAACTCAGTTGGTTTGTGGAAGTTGAATGCTCATGCCTGGAGAAAGCGCCGCTGGATTTGAAAGGGTTGAACCATTCGCCTCCGCAATTTCCTTCCACCGGCTGGTCTTGCCTAATTTATTTTTGGCAATGGAGCCAAGCGTGTCGCCTTTTTGCACAACATAGGTCGTCGCCGTGGCGGACTTGCTTGCTTGTTTCGGCGTCAACTGTGTCGATGTATTTGTGGCGGCTGGTTTTGCATTTGCAACAACCACTTCAATCACGCCGCCCTGCGAGCCAGTTTTAGTTGGCGACATTTCAACACTTGTAATGTCAGCGGCCGCAAGAAGCGGGGTCTGCTCATTGAATTTAGAATTGAGATTTGCCGAACCGCGGAGCGCGGAGCCCTCTTGCTCTTGTGGCGTCACACTGACGCGAGCGCCTTTTGCCGTTGACGCCAATACTGCGCCATGACGCAGCTGCTCCACCGGAGGCAAGCGAAGCGTGACACCCTTGCGCAATTTTGCTGCATTTGGCAGTGCTTTTTTGTTGTATTCAGCAAGCTCCTTCCACAGCGATCCGTCTCCGTATTCCTTGGCGCAAATGGAATACAAGGTTTCACCCTCGGCAATCGGATGCAATTGAACTCCTGGCTCGCTCTCCTGCACCTTAGTTGTCTTGCTTTTTTCCGTGGAAGCAATCACAGTTTCTGGCGCGGTGTTTGGCACGTTGGAAATTGGTCGAACACTTGTGGTGGTTCGCGGAACTTCCTGCTGTGGAGCGGCAATGAGATTTGATGTTGGACGGACATCGCTTGGTGGATTAGCCGCCATCACTTCAGTGGGTTGCACCGTGGTTGCGCCAGCCATTGGGGCAATTGAAATCGGTCGAGTAACACGAATGCGTGTTCGATCGTTGCCAGCAAGATCCGCGCCTCCCTGTCTTTGTGCCGTGCTGAAATGATCGCTGACAAGTATGCCAACAAACAGCAGCAATCCGAATCCCACAACCATCGCCAATTTATTTTCTCGTGTCATTTCGCATCCTTGCGTTGTGGCAATCTTGATTTTTGAAACTCTTGAATGCCAATTGTTCATTCACAAACTTTTATCAACACCAGTGAATCCATCCACCATTGATTTTGTATCGGACAAGCGACCTATATACCACCAATCCGAACTATTCGAAGCTTGGCGGAGCGAGCCCTTGGATTCGCTTCGCATTCGGCCTCACTTGCAACCAACGGCTTTCGAGCGATTCGGGTCACCCATCCATGGCGTTCCCAATCGGTGAAAGCTCTTTTTATCAATCGGTCTTCTAGGCTGTGGAACGCCAAAATTGCCATGCGAGCATTTTGAGCCAGCCAACTTGGACTGGTTGGCTGCCCATCATTTGCCGCTTTAGAAACACTTGGCAAACCAGGGACACCCCCCCGAAACTGGGCAAATTGGTTGCCTTGGGCATCCCTTGGCGGTGGCTGAAATGTGGCAATTTCATGCTGAAATAGAGCTAAAAGTGTCTCAAGCGACTCCAATTCCTTGTTCACCGCAATCCGCAGGGCCATGAAGGTCCGTGTCGCGGGGTGCATGCGACTTTGCCTGGCCTTACCCCCATACGCGGAGACCACCGCCTTGGCTAAATCTGAAGTGGTTTTCAGCAACCCAAGGTCGCGAACATAGATAATTCGTCGGGCAATTCTGCGAGAAAACGGGTCCTCTCCCAGTTGAAAAATCAAATCAGCAAGCTCGACCTCTGAAATCCGCGCTAGCAACGCCTGGGCACTTTCTCCCGTGCTTTGATCAAGCCGCATATCGAGTGGCCCGGCAGCCCCAAATGAAAAACCGCGCGCCGGATCGCTCATTTGATTGCTGGCAAATCCCAAATCCGCAAGAAATGCGTCAGCGCGTAGTGAGTGCCCCCGGAGCACCTCCGCAATGCTTGCAAAGTTGGTGTGCACAGATACCACCTTTGGAGCTTGAGGCATTGCCCGCACTCTTTCGCTGGCAAACGCCAGATTTTTTTGATCTCGGTCAAGCAGAACTAAAGTCCCAGTGCTGCCAATCATTTTGGCAACGGCTTGCGCGTGCCCACCTCGGCCGGCGGTTGCGTCCACCACCGTGTTTCCAATTTCAAGCGTCAGCCCCTCGATAATTTCAGACAGCATGACCGGTTCATGATCAACGGCATCAAATAAAGGGTCGCCCTCGATCATGCTTAACTATGTTCTTCTGAAAGAACAGATTTGCTATTTGAAATTTTGGAGCGCTCCTGTTTCAACCACTCTAAACGTCGCGCCCGCTTTACGGCGAAAGCCACAACAATTAAAAACGCTCCCAGGGCGGCGGCCTCCACCACAATTCCTTTGACATTGGTTAACAACAACATGACAGTCAAGCCAACACCAAGAAGCGTGAATCCCAAGGCAATGGCATATAAAGTTAAAACCGCCTTGCGAACGCTGCCTTCAAAATATCGCTTCAATCTGTGGTGAATATGGTTGCTATCCGCGTCGGACATTGAAAGCCCCGCCACCTTGCGACGAATAATGGCAAGAGTGGTGTCCAAAATGGGCAATCCAAAACAAATTAAACCCGCCACGGAATATTTCGTCGTGCCAAATTCACCAAAGGTCATAATAATGACAACGCTGAGAAAGCCAATCAACAAACTTCCGCAGTCGCCAAGAAATATAACCGCTGGGTTAAAGTTGTAGGGCAAGAATCCAAGCGTTGCGCCCAACAGGATCAAGCTCAGAATAATCCGAGTTCCCGCCAAACTTGTTTCAGGATTTTCCACAGGAAGCGCATACGCCATGGTCAAACTAATTGCCAAAAAGCCAAGCGCCATGATTGTGGTTGTTCCAGTCAAAAGTCCATCGAGACCATCTATTAAATTGGCGGCGTTGCAACCACCAATCACAAAGATGGCTGTGACGGCTGTTCCAAGCCAGTAATACAACTCTGAATTGGGAACACTGAACGCGCCTATGGAAAATAAAATTTCTTTTGGTTCGCCGCAAATTGCTGAAAGCACGCCACCAACCAACTGCGGTCCAACATCTTCAATAGCCAAGGCGGCGGCCGCGATAAGTTGACCGGCTATTTTCAAGCGCGGGTCCCATTTCCAAATATCATCAGCCAATCCGGTGAACACAATCGCCAACATGCCCACCACTATGCTCAGCGGTACCCCTTGCAAGATTGCCGACTGTCCGCTTGTAAAGATTCCGCTTGCAGCAATCCCAGCCAAAACACCAGCAAAAACAGCAAGACCGCCAAGATACGCAATGGGATATGCGTGCTGTTTTCGCCCTTGATCTGGATGATCAATAATGTCCGCGGCGATCGCAATGCGTCGAACAATAGGAGTGACGATGAGTGTGACGACAAGCGCCGCCACAAAAACTGGCATATAGCCAGAGAGCAGCTCTATTGGATTCAACACTGTCCATGTTGAAACATCGGAGCCCGTGCGCCCAATGTTAAGAGACTGGTTGACAAGTGAGCCCTGAATCATGCTGCGTGTTCCTTTTGATGAGCGCCACCCAAAGATCGAGCGATGTCGGCAATTGTTGTGTCAAGAGAAATCAATGGCGCAAATCCAATCGCTCCACGAATGCGTTCAAGGCTTGGCTGCCGAACTTGAAGATCTTCAAAGCCCTTGCCAAATACTTTCTCGTGTGACACGTTTTGAATAGCAGAGACAGATCCCGTGACGCGAATCACGCTCTCGGCCAACTCTCGCATTGAAATCATCTCATCGGAACCCATGTTGAAGACCTGCCCCAAACACGCCGTCGAGCGCAGCAACTGAATCAACGCGGGCGCGACATCGCGCACATCGCAAAAACAGCGCTTTTGAGAGCCGTCACCATGCACTTCCAAGGGCTTGCCCGCCAATGCGGCCTGAATAAATCGCGGCAACACCATTCCCCAATCCCCTTTTTGACGGGGCCCAACTGTATTAAAAAATCGGACAATGACCGCCTGAAGGTTTGATTCCGAAACTGCCGCAAGAGTGAGAAACTCATCAAGTGCTTTGGAATAACCATAACTCCAACGCGAAGATGTGGTTGGTCCAAACACCACGTCGTCACATTCAGAAAATGGTATTCGAATGCCTTTACCGTAAACCTCGCTGCTTGAAGCGATCAACAACTTCGCGTGATCTCGAATGGCCCAACGAATGGCCGCGGTTGTTTCAAGAATATTTGTCTCTATGGATTGCCTTGCGTGATCAACAATAAGGCGAACGCCAACCGCGGCAGCAAGGTGGTAAATCTCATCGAAGCGTTCCATATTCAACGTGGCGAATGCGTGCGTGACGGTATTTGGAATAAACTGAAGTCGATCTCCCGCCGCTTTTTTCGCGCCAGAAAGATTCTGTATATCTCCAGTTGAAAGATCATCCACAACCACCACGCGCGCGCCCTGCAAGAGCAATTGCTCCACCAAGTGGCTTCCAATAAACCCCGAGCCACCCGTAACCAGAATGTGCTTGGTGGAGGTTGTCATGTATCAATCTATGTTGTGGATGGCTTTGGGCCATCTTTGGCACGGATAGGATTCGCCACTTGACCGGCTGCCGGCAACTGAAATGCCGCGGTTTGTTCCGCGTATTCCGCGATTGCCTCGGCGTTCTTTTTAAAGTAGCCGCCTGCGGTGTTCTTAGGTCTATTCAATATTGTTCCTAAGAAATTACTTTTGCTGTCCATGAGTTGATACGCCAACTTGATGACAAGTCCCCTCTGGTCTTGCCAAGCGCGCACAACTAAAATTGATGCGTCGGCTTTGTTTGCCAACGCAAGCCCTTCTCCAGCGACAACGCTTGGTGGAGCATCTAGATACACACGGTCATAATTTTGATGACACCAATCGAGAAACGCATCCATTTTTTCGGTATTAAGCAGTTGAAACGTTCTATTGGACGGCGCACCAGCACCTATGAAATGCAAGCCGTTGCCTTGGTCAATTAAAATACTAGACGGATTTGCGCCATTTAAAATATCACCAAGACCTGGCAGGTTTGGATCAAGTCCAAGCGCCTTACCCAACCCGGGCCGGCGAAGATTGGCGCCAACAATTAAAGTCCTCCGCCCAACCGATGCATCGCATGCGGCAAGATTGAGCACCATGGTCGTCGTACCCGAATTCGGCATCGGACTCATGACCAAGACAATTTTTGCGTTCGTTGGAGCCAAGCCCTTTGTAATCAAGGCATCACTTTGTCTAAAGCTTTCCGCCGTCATGGAGTGCGGACTTTCAAACACTATCAATTCCGCGCGCTTGGGCTTGGTTGGATCATCACTAATATCTGGAATAACGCCCAATATTTTTCCGGGCAAGCCCATGAGGTCGCTGGGATACTTGATTCGCTGGTCAAGGATTTCACGGACAAACAGAATTAAAATATAAATACCGCACAGTAGAAGGGCGGTTCCAGGAACCATGATCTTCAATTGGGGAAAGGTGATTTCGCGGGGCTTGATCGCTTTTTGAACTACCTCAACTCGATGGGATTCGTCACGCAATCGCGCCAAATTCACATCGTTGATTGTTTGAGACACAAGCTTTCTTTGATCCTCAGCCTGGCTTAACTGCTCACGCAATGTGCCAAGCTCTGCCATATTCATTGTAAAATCTTCGCTTGCAACGGAGTTCTTTGCAAAATCTTCCTGTTGCCTTTTCAAAAGACTTGTGAGTGATTGAACCCGATTGGCCGCGGCCCTTAAATCGGAAAGCTGATTTCGAAGCAGGATCTTCTTGCGCGTTTCAGTGCGCTGTTTATCAACCGCAGCCTGGGCCGCCTTTAATTGAAGTACTTCGGCGTGCTTTTCTCCAAATTGTTTTGTCGAAGCTTCGTAACGACGAGACGCGTCCTCGAAATCACGGTTTAAATTTTGCATCACAGGGTCGCTGTCCGCGTCACGTAAATCCTCGTCAGAAAACCCGGCTGCGCCACTCTGCTTTTCTTCCGCCTGGGCCTTGCGCGACTCCGCCACAGAGAGCTCACTGGTTGTGTTGGCAATTCCCTCCCGCAATTTCTCCAATGCCCGAGAATTTTCACTGGATGACTCATTCAAACTTGTCATGTTGCGTTCTTTGACAAACTTTTGAATTTCCTGCTTCTTAGCCGCAATTTGATCA
>CAIUGT010000015.1 GCA_903898755.1 uncultured bacterium
ACAGGCTGGGATGAATCCTTCTACGGCGACCTGCACATTCAGGGCCGCGAGGGCGTGCAGTTCTTCACGCAACAGAAAGTTGTTTCAACGCGTTGGTTCGGCGGCAATGTGGGCGATGTGTGGCGCAAATAATTCTTGGGCGTCCGTTGCTTAGCGCATGACCAAAGTCTGATCTGTGATTGTTGGCCAACTGAAACAAGGAAATCAACATGAGCATTCTTATTCGCGGCGGCCAAATTGTGACGGACACTACGCGCTTTGTCGCGGATATTTTTTGCAAGGGTGAAACCATCACTGCCATTGGCGCGAACTTGACCGCGCCAGAAGGCGCCACCGTGATCGATGCCACGGGCAAATATGTTTTTCCTGGATTCATTGATCCGCATGTTCACATTTACTTGCCGTTCATGGGCGCCTTTGCCAAAGACACGTATGAAACCGGAAGCCGCGCCGCGTTGGTTGGCGGAACCACCACGCTGATTGAAATGTGTTGTCCCTCGCGCGCCGACGATCCAGTTGAAGCGTTTGATTTGTGGATGTCCAATGCCGCCGGAAAATCCGCGTGCGACTTTTCATTTCACATGGGTGTGACCAAATTTGACTCCACCACGGCGGCGAAGTTGAAGCACATCGTGGACCGCGGAATCAGCAGTTTGAAAGTGTTTTTGGCCTATAAAGGCGCGTTTGGTATTGATGACACGGAGCTCTACAACACGCTGAAATTTGCCAAGAGCCACGGACTGATTGTGACGGCGCACTGTGAAAATGAAACGCTTGTGTCGGAGCGTTGCAAGGAATTGCTAGCCGCGGGCAAGACTGATCCTGCGCAACATCACGAGAGTCGTCCCCCGCTTGTGGAGGCTGAGGGCGTTCACCACCTAATGACCTTCGCCGAGTTAACCGGCGCCGCGACGTACATAGTGCACTTAAGTTGCGCGGAGTCTTTGCATGAGGCGCTGTGTGCCCGCGCGCGCGGAGTTCGCGTGAGTATTGAAACACTGATTCAATATCTGGTGCTGGACAAAAGTTACGCCGAGCTTCCAAACTTTGAGGGCGCCAAATTTGTCATGTCTCCCCCACTGCGTGACGTGAAGAATCAATCCGTGCTTTGGAGCGGTCTTGCCAGCGGCGACATTGACACGGTGGCAACCGATCACGCGCCATTTGATTTTGCAAAACAAAAATCAATGGGCGAGCATGACTTCACTAAAATTCCAAACGGCATTCCTTCTTTGGAAGAGCGCGTGAATTTGCTCTACAGCTACGGCGTGGTGCCAGGCAAAATAACCCTTGAGCAAATGGTGAAGACGGCCAGTACCAATGTGGCGAAGAACTTTGACCTGTATCCCCGCAAAGGCGCGATTGCCGTTGGCAGCGACGCCGACTTGGTGGTGTTTGACCCCGACTACCGCGGCGTCATTAGCGCCAAAACACAGGCAATGAACGTGGATTACAGCGCCTTTGAGGGCTGGAAGATTCAGGGCCGCCCCAGTGTGGTCACGGTGCGCGGGGAAATTGCCGTACGCGACGGAAAGTTTGTGGGCGCACAAAATCGTGGGCAATTCTTGCAGCGCAAGCCCAGCCACTTTTAAACAGCGCGCATCAAAGCAAATCGGCTCGCTTGATTGACTTCACTGAACAATAAATTGCCTCAATGAGCGGCCGCGCTATTGCCGATACATAAGAACTTTATGCGCAATCAATCAAATGAATCGGCCTTTGCCATGACTGGCATTGAAGACTCACGCCTGTACAACACAGACCTTGCGCCAGTTTCGCTGTCGCAGCGCAAATGGGGAACATGGAGCATTGCCGCGCTGTGGATTTCTATGGCCGCGTGCGTGCCAACCTACATGCTGGCATCATCGCTGATTGAAGGCGGCATGAATTGGTCGCAGGCCATCTTCACGGTGTTCCTTGGAAATTTAATCGTTGTGATTCCCATGGTGCTCAACGCGCACGCGGGAACAAAATATGGAATTCCATTTCCAGTTTTTTGCCGCGCGTCATTTGGAATTCTTGGCGCAAATATTCCAGCGCTCATGCGCGCCGTTGTGGCGTGCGGATGGTTTGGCATTCAAACGTGGATTGGTGGCGAGGCCATCTTTAAAATCAGCTCCACATTTTTTCCTTCGCTTATTGAGCCAACATGGACCACCACACTGGGTATTACCCTGCCGCAATTTGTGTGCTTCATGTTGTTCTGGTTCATCAATATGTATGTTGTTTACCGAGGAATTGACTCCATTCGCATTTTGCTGCAAATCAAAGCGCCGCTGTTGATCATTCTTGGAATTGCATTGTTGTGGTGGGCGTATGACGCAGCTGGTGGCTTTGGCCCCATCTTGGCGCAGCCCTCCGCATTCGCACCGGGCCAACCCAAAGATGGACAATTTTATTCCTTCTTCTTTCCCGCGCTCACAGGCATGATTGGATTTTGGGCCACGCTGTCGCTGAACATTCCAGACTTCTCGCGCTACGCGCACACACAACGTGATCAAGTGGTGGGACAATTCGCGGGTTTGCCACTCACCATGGCGCTGTACGCGTTCATTGGAGTGGCCGTGACAAGCGCCACCACGATTATTTATGGCAAGGCTATTTGGGATCCGGTGAATGTGTTGATGCAATTTAAGAACCCTGTTGTGTTGATGGTTGCCATGATCGCGCTGTGCATTGCAACGCTGGCCACCAACTTGGCCGCGAACGTGGTCAGCCCCGCGAATGATTTTGCCAACCTTGCGCCGCGCAAAATTTCATTTCGCACTGGCGGATTAATCACGGGCGTGATCGGCATTCTGATGATGCCTTGGAAACTGATTGCCGACCCATCGGGATACATATTCGTATGGCTGGTTGGATACAGCGCCCTGCTTGGTCCCATCGGCGGCATTCTGATTTGTGATTACTTTGTCATTCGCCGCACCAAGTTGAACTTGCAAGACCTGTATCACCATCACGGCGAATACCGCTATCACGGCGGGTTTAGCGTCACGGCAATTCTTGCGCTGGCAGCGGGAATTGCCCCAAATATTCCAGGATTCCTTGGCACGATCAAGGTGCTCGACGCGGCAACCGTTGGCCCATTTTGGATGCACTTGTACAACTATTCATGGTTCGTGGGCTTTGGGGTTGCGTTCGCGGTGTATGGCATGCTGCGCGCCATCAAACCGCTGCACAATCACAGCACGTCAATGACTCGCTGACATCATTTCCTCAACACGCTTTGAGTAACTATGCTTGAACTGTGACCACACTTTCCAACATCAACACACAACACAAAATGCAACTTCCACCATTCGCCTACACGCCAAAGCCATACACCGGTCCCTCGCCTGAAGAAGTGCTTGCCATGCGCAAGCAAAATTTATCGCCGGCTATTTTTCACTACTACAAAAATCCAATCATGATTGTCGAGGGCAAGGCGCAATACTTGTTCGATAACAACGGGCGCCGCTACCTTGACGGCATTGGCGGCATTGTCACTGTGAGCGTTGGTCATTGCCATCCTGAAGTGACAAAAGCTGCAATTGAGCAACAAGAAACTATTGTGCACACCACCACGATTTATTTGAATCCACAAGTGGCGCTGTTCGCTAAGGAACTAGCCGCCAAGATGCCAGGCGATTTAAAGGTGTGCTACTTCGTGAACTCCGGTTCCGAAGCCAACGATTTGGCCATCACCATGGCACGCGCCGCGACTGGCAATTATGACGTCATTGCCCTGCGAAACGCCTATCACGGCGGAAGTCCAGGAGCCATGGCGCTCACTTCGCACCACACATGGAAGTTCAATGTTCCCCACGGTTTTGGCGTGCAGCACGCTGTGATGCCAGACACCTACCGTGGACAATTTGGTCCCAACGACGCCGACGCTGGCCGCAAGTACGCGCTTGATGTGAAGAGCCTGATTCAATTTGGTACCTCGGGTCAAGTGGGCGCGTTCATTGCAGAAAGTATTCAAGGAGTGGGCGGCACAGTGGTGTTGCCAAATGGCTATTTGAAAAATGCATACGAACATGTACGCGCCGCGGGCGGCTTGTGCATCGCTGACGAAGTGCAAGCTGGCTTTGGCAGAACGGGCACACACTTCTGGGGATTTGAAACCCAAGACGTCACGCCTGACATTGTCACCATGGCCAAAGGTATTGGAAATGGTTGCCCACTTGCAGCGGTGGTGACCACTCCAGCAATTGCAAAAAGCATTGCCAACCGAATTCACTTCAACAC
>CAIUGT010000016.1 GCA_903898755.1 uncultured bacterium
GCCCATCGCAAAGCTCCGGTCTGTAGATCAAGCGCAATCAACCACGCCGCGCTTTCAAGACGCGAATTACTTTTACGCGCTTGCACAATCACCACGTCATCTAAAATAACCGGATCGCCGTGCGGAAAGAGTTCTGAAAACTCGACATGTCCCAAACGATCCAAATGAACTTCCCACAGAATTGAGCCATTTTTAAGTGAAATTGCGGTGATTTTCGCTTGCGCGCCTGATCGCTGGTCGGACAACGCGTGACCTGGAAGCGTGACCACGGTATCTCCAGCGCAGACCGCGACGGCCAAGTCACTTGGCGCAAGATTGGCTCGATCGGTTGGTGAACTCACGGAACGTTGCCAACGAGTAACGCCCGAAAGACGATCGAGCAATCGAACAGAGGCGCCATCCGCGATCAATACTCCATCGCCTGTGAAGCTCGCCTTGGCCACAAGCGCGGATCCATCCACCTTTGCGTTCGCTTGCGCTTGCGTGATTGCTTTGGAATCCATCTCCGCGAATGAACGATTGAGCCACGATTCTGGAAGCCATTCGCTCCAGAGCGGTCGCCATGGCGCGATCTCTTGTTGCGTGGCCATGGCGTCGCCCACCACGTGCGCTGGAATGTTGTCCGGTGCGATATCACGCATCGCTTGATCAAGAAGTTTTTTTTGCGCAGGCTCAAGCGATGGATGACTCAGCGCTTTTTCAATCCAATGCGAAGCCGCCGTCACGCGCCCTTGATCAAGCGCCTGCTGCGCGAGCGTGAACATGGATTGCAAACCTGCGGGCGTGAAGGCTCGAAGCTCGGCCACTTGCAATACCTCGCCTTGATCAAATCGCCGCTGAGCCGCCGCGGATTCCGCGCGTAACCAACTTTGAAGCACAGGCGGATTATCAAGCAGAAATTGCTCGGCGGCTGTCGGCGTGCTGAGAAATCGATCCGTTGAATCGTTCCATGGAACCAACTTATTTGGAAAGCGATCAACCGCCTCCTGCAAAGAGCGCGCACTTTCCGCAGGATTTGTCGCGGCGGAATCTTTGGCGCGGCGCAATAATTCCGTCGCCATTGGACTGGCGTCAATGGTGACGGGCGCGGATTCCTGCGCTAAGGACTGTGGCGCGACAAGGACAATCGCGACAACACAAAATTGAATTGCTGCGGCGATACGAAGTGGGAAAGTTGCGATGTCGGCGCGTTTCACACTTGAACGATACATTGCAACCATGCCAAAGTGCATGGGACCAAATTCAACTGGCCACTTCTTGAGACCATTGACCAAGACGTGGACTTTCACCGCAATTGCGGGCGCGATTTGGCTTCTTTGCGCTTGCACCACGCCGCCAGGAATTTCCGTGACAACCGTGGATGTGGTTGAAGTGGGAAGCACCGCCAACCAGGTCGCCATTCGAGTTCAACTTTCAAACCCAACCAAGGTTGCGATTCGAATTGATACATGGAAATATTCCGTGCGCGTGCGAGATGAACAGGTGTATTCAGGGGAGTGGGTTGCTTCAATCACCATTCCACCTGAAAGCAGATTGCTGACGGCCATTCCCGCCGTGGTGCCGTTGCAAAGTCAGCCAGGACCGGATTCGCCTTGGAGCGTTGACGGATCGTTGCGATACTTGGAAACAACGCGATTCAGCAAATTGTTGTTCGACCTTGGATTGAACCGACCTTCCGCGCCATTTACAGCTTCAGGCGCGGGCATGGGTTCAGGCGGAACCATTCCAAGCGCGGGCTGACGCGCGCAAGCGCATTCATCCCGAAGTGATCACAAATGATTCTGCTGTTCCAGCTGGCTATGCCTTTGGGTTTCACTATTCATTAGGTATTGATGCACACCGATGGCGCGCGGATCTTGCGCGTCCAAGTGGTCCCATGCAACTCGTTGATAGGTTCCATCGCCGCGCATTTGCCACGACTGCCGACAATCGTTGAGACACGTCTGAATCACTTCCCACAATCGCGCGCGATGCTCCGCCAAAAGAATTGGAGTTGCCGCTTCAACGCGTGTTTGCAAATTGCGATACATCCAGTCGGCGCTGCCGATGTACATGTCGCCATCAAGTGGATTTTCTTTGCCCGCTTGGAACCAGAAAATTCTGCTGTGCTCCAAGAAGCGCCCCACCACGCTGCGCACGCGAATGTTGTCGCTGAGGCCGGGCACGCCCGGGCGCAAACAGCAAAAACCACGAACAATAAGGTCAATTTGCACGCCCGCTTGGCTGGCGCGATACAGCGCGTCCATGATGCCGCGGTCCTCAAGCTGATTCATTTTGGCGATGATGCGACCAGGCTTTCCTGGCTTAGTCAATTCAATTTCGTTCTCAATCAATTGCAGAAAGCGCTTCTTCATGGCCACGGGCGCGATCAACAACTTCAAGTAATCGCGTTGGCGACTTCGACCGGTCATGTAATTGAACAACCCGGTCAAGTCCTCGGTGATTTCTGGATCGCACGTCAACAAACCAATGTCCTCGTACAAGCGCGCGGTTTTGGAATTGTAATTTCCCGTGCCGATGTGTCCGTAGCAACGAATGCCGCTTGCTTCTTGTCGAACAACCAGGGCAGTCTTGGTGTGTGTCTTGAGGCCCACAACGCCGTAGGCCACATGCACTCCAGCGTCCTCTAGCTTTCTAGCCCAGCGAATATTTCTGGCCTCATCAAAGCGCGCGCGAAGCTCCACCAACACCGCGACTTGCTTGCCGGTTTCCGCGGCGTGAATGAGACTGGTGATGAATGGACTATCACCGCTGGTGCGATACAAACTTTGCTTGATGCAAAGCACCTTCGGATCCTTGGCGGCTTGCTCAATGAACTGCTCAACACTGGCCTCGAAACTTTCGTAGGGATGATGAAGCAACACGTCGCCTTTGCGAATTCGTGCGAAAATATCGTAGTTTCCGTGGTCAAAACCTAATGGCTTGATCGGTGTCCAACTGCTGAAATGCAGATCCGCGTCGTCCACATCCGCGATTTCATTCAGCGCGCCGTAATCAAGCACGCCATCGGACTCGTAAATATCCGCCTCGTCGATTTCAAGTTCGTCCATTAAGAACTTCAGGATGCGCGGATTGGCGTTGGTTGGAATTTCCATGCGCACCACGCGGGCGAAGCGGCGCTCGCGCAGTTGCTGCTGAATGGCCTCAAGCAAATCGTCGGCGTCATCGTTGTCGTTGTCAATCTCCGCGTTGCGAGTGACGCGAAACGGAAGCACTTTGAGAATTTCCATGCCTGGAAAGAGCTCATCCAAATTGTGCTCAATAATGTCCTGCAGCGGAATCCAGCGACGAGTTCCAGGCACGCGATACAGGCGCGACGGAATCTCCGGCACTTTCACGCGCGCAAAAAGTTGCTCACTCTCACCGGGTCGTTGCAACATCACACCCAAGCTCACGCTCATGTTGGAGATGAATGGGAATCGATGGCCAGGGTCAACCGCCAGCGGCGTTAAAATTGGAAACACATTGTGGCGGAACCATTTTCGAGCTTCGTTCTGCTCGTCCATATTCAGCTCATCCCATTTCAGCAGCTCGATATTTTGGGTGCGCAACGCTGGATACAAATCCATTTTCAGCATGTTTGCCTGGGCTTTTGCCATCATCATGACTCGCTCGCGAATGCCTGCAAATTGCTGCGCGGGCGTGAGCGCCTCAACCACTGGTCCAGGGAGACCTTCTTCAATTTGGTGACGAAGCGAACCCACGCGCTTCATGAAGAACTCGTCTAGGTTGCTAGAAAAGATGGATAGAAATCGAACGCGCTCAAGCAATGGAACGCCGGCGTCGCCGGACATGTCCAGAACGCGGCGGTTGAATTCAAGCCACTCGAAATCGCGGTTGAGAAATCTAGCGGGATCGGTGAGCGGAGTGAGCGTGGTTGAATTGGTTGTGGCGGAGCCCGCGTCGGCGGCAACTGGATCGCGTTGAATACGATTGCGTTTCAACGGACTGCCCCGCTTTGAAGGCGCGCATCGCTGGAAATATTTTTGGACATTGCGTCAAGCACAGTGGTGGGCGCAATAAAACAAGCTTCGCATTGCGGGGCCTCGACAACGCGCACTTCTTTCACGCGCACGCCAACTGGTAGTTGAGCCGCAACCGTGTTGGCAATGTGCTGCGCAACTAATTCCGCCGTCGGATTGACACGGTCAAAGGGCGCCGTCTCGTTGAGAGAGCGATTCATGAATGGTCGAATAGTCTCATCAAGGGCTCGCTCGAGCATATGAAAGTCGCACAACAAACCGTCGGCATCAAGCGTGTCGCCACTGACGGCCACGGTGACTTCCCAGTTGTGCCCATGCATTGGTTCGCGCACTCCCGCCATAACAATGGCGTGCGCGGCGGCGAATGTTCGGCGAATACGAAGTTCAAACATGAAATTGAGTATATGGTCTTGCCATAAATCTGCGGCAATATGCAATGTTTCATTGCCGTGTGGAAGGCGTTATTGTTTCAACATGAACCCCGCACCTTTAATGCTGAGTGTTTCTGGCGCCCGTGGCATTGTTGGAAAAACCATGACGCCCAATGTGGCCATGGCGTTTGGCCGCGCCTTTGGTTCCTGGTTGCGCCAACATTGCAAAGGTCAAGCGCATGTGATCACTGGCCGTGATGGTCGTGGCAGCGGTGCGGAACTTTTGGAGTGCGCCATTGCGGGACTTGTTTCAACCGGTTGTCAGGTGACCGACCTTGGCGTGGCTATGACTCCAACCATTGGCGTGATGGTGTTGCACACCAAGGCGGACGGCGCGTTGATTTCCACCGCAAGCCATAATCCAATCGAGTGGAATGGTTTCAAATGCCTGGACGCTTCCGGAGCCGCGCCCCAAGTGGAACAAGCGAATGAAATTATTCGCCGCTTCAAAGTTGAGCTGAAAAATTCCAGTCAACATGGACCACGCGCCGTGTCGACTCGTGAAGTTTCAAGACAAACCGACGCTGATGAAATTCATGTGCGACGCGTGTTGAACTTGATCGATATCAAAGCCATACGCGCCGCGAAATTGCGCGTGGTTGTGGACAGCGTCAACGGCTCTGGCTGCAACGCGGTGCGTATGTTGCTGCAAGAATTGGGCGTGCACTTGGAGCACCTCAACGGCGTGGTGACGGGTCAATTTGCGCACACGCCCGAACCCACCGAGGCCAACCTGCATCAACTTGCGGGCGCCGTGGCGAAAGGCGGTTTTTCCTGCGGTTTTGCGCAAGATCCAGACGCCGATCGACTTGCGATTGTGGATGAGAACGGCCGTTACATTGGCGAGGAATACACATTGGCGCTGTGCGCGTTGCGCGTATTGGAGCGATCGGGTCCGGGCACCATGGCCACCAATCTCAGCACCAGCCGCATGATTGATTCAGTCGCAGAAAAATTTCCAGGCAGCCGCGTCTATCGAAGCGCGGTTGGCGAGGCCAATGTTGTGGCGGCAATGAAGAATTCCAAATGCGTGATTGGCGGCGAAGGCAACGGTGGCGTGATCTGGCCAAGCGTGTGCTGGATTCGCGATTCACTGAGCGCCATTGCGCTCACGCTGGAACTTCTGGCCACGCGCGGCAAGACGCTCTCTGTCATCGCGGCGGAAATTCCAGCCGTGTCCATGATTAAGCGCAAACTGGAACTTGGCAGCATTGGTGGACTTGAAGCGGTCAAGCCAGCGCTTGAGCGCGTAACAAAAACATTCGCGCACGCGAAAGTGGACACGACCGACGGAGTTCGAATTGATTTGCCAACTGGCTGGGTGCATTTGCGAGCGAGCAATACCGAGCCAATTATTCGGCTTATTGCGGAAGCGACGACGGCAGCCGCAGCCAACGCATTAGCCGATGAAGTGGCCGCAAGCGCTGGTTTGCCCGCATAAATTGGGTGGATTTATTTTTTAAATTCAGCGGGCAACTTGCTTTCGCACATCACATGTTGCGGCGGCTGCGTGGAGCAATCAATATGCACCATGAAAAATCCGCCATCCCTGTGCTTGCGAACCGCTGGCCACATGATGTGGCGATCGGTCCACGGAATCTCGCGAGACTCAACTTCGCTCAGTGGAACCCACTCAAGGCGACCCTCTTCAAATTCATTTTCAGGAATGAGCGCCGGATCAATCATGCGGGTTGTCTCGAACAAGAAAATCAACCAATGCATGTGGCCTTGATAGCCCCTCTCGCTCACCACGCCCATGCAACGCACATCATCGCTGGCAAGAGTGACGCCCGCCTCCTCTGAAATTTCACGGATAGCGCACTGATGCGGACCTTCGCCTTGACTCACTTCAAGCTTGCCGCCAATGGGGCTGCACATTCCAATATTGGGTTGCTTCTTGCGATGCAACAACAAAACGCGCCCCTGCTTGTCCCACACATAGCATAAAACAGCCACTTTATAGGGCAAATTCTCAAGACTGTATTGCGCCGAATGCAGATCGCTCAATGCACCGCCTCCACTTGAATTGCGTTGGACTGCTTCAAGATCAAGCCCGCCTGTTTGCAAAGTTCACCAATGGATTTGTTCGTTGCCGCCGTCGCCTTGACCAGTGGCAGGCGCACCGCGCCGCTATCGCGACCAAGAAGTTGCATTGCGGATTTAATCGGAACGGGATTGGTGTCCAGCGACAGCAATCCTTTTGAAAGCGGCAAAAGTTTTTCATGAATCGCGCGCGCGGCGGCAAAATCATTTTTCAAGCACGCCTGCATCAAGGACTGCACCATTGCGGGCATGATATTGCTGACCACGCTGATCACGCCAATGGCGCCGACTGATGCGAATGCCAACGTAAGCACATCGTCGCCGGATAAAATAGGCAACGCGCAACGACGACGAATTTCCGTGGCGGATTCAACGCTGCCAGTGGCTTCTTTAATGGCGACAATGTTTGGATGCTTGCTCAGTCGCTCCACTGTTTCCGGAACAATGGCCACGCCACAGCGGCCCGGTATGGAATACAGAACAACGGGCAAATCGGCGGCGTCCGCGACATGCATGAAATGCTGGTAAATACCCTCTTGATTGGGCTTGTTGTAGTACGGAGCAACATGAAGCGCCGCGTCGGCGCCCAAGGACGCAACCAACTTATGCAACTTCACGGCGCTTGCAGTGCTGTTGCTGCCCGCGCCCGCCATGACTTGCATGTTGAAAGACTTCGCCGTGGCGACTGCGGTCGCAACAACATGTTCGTGTTCCTGCGCTGACAGTGTTGGCGCCTCGCCAGTTGTGCCGCAAGGAACAATTCCCGTCACGCCGCCATCGGCCTGCGCGCGAATCTGCTGCTTGAAACATTCCACATCAACGCGCTCGGCGTCGCTTGTAAATGGCGTGACCATGGCGGTCCAACAACCCGGCAATTTTAATTTGGAGTGTGCATTCATGTGTGTTTCTCCCCCATGGCGGATTTCATTTCTCGCACGGCTTCTTTCATACCTACAAAGATAGAGCGACTCACAATGGAATGTCCAATGTGAAGTTCATGCAATTGGGGAAGCCGCGCCACTGGCCCGACATTGACGACATTGAGCGCGTGACCTGCGTTGAGTTGCAAACCAAGTTCGTGCGTGTGGCGCGCGGCTGTCAACAGAGTGGCCAATTCCACATCTGAATGCGCTCCAACGAGATTGTCCTGTTGTGATTCAACCGCATGCGCCCACGGCCCGGTGTGCAATTCACAAATACTCGCGCCAACTTTGTGCGCCGCGTCGATCTGCTTGCGATCCGCGTCAATGAACAGACTGACCGGAATGCCCGCGCCCGAAAGCATTTTCACAACTTCACTCAACCACGCAATTTGTCCCGCAGCATCAAGACCGCCTTCGGTGGTCAACTCTTGACGCCGCTCCGGCACCAGCATGGCCGTGGCGGGCTTGATGTCGATCGCAAACGCAACCATGTCCTTGGTGGCCGCCATTTCAAGATGAAGCCGCGTGGACACATGGCGCTTCAACGCGCGCACATCGGCGTCTTGAATATGTCGACGGTCCTCACGCAGATGAACCGTGATTCCATCGGCGCCGCCAAGTTCGGCCTGTGTGGCGGCAAGCAAAGGACTTGGCTCCACTCCCTTGCGGGCTTGGCGCAGCGTGCAAACATGATCAACATTAACGCTCAGGAGAGGCACGAATAAAGAGTAGCCGCTAAGATCGCATTCGATGAGTGCATTTGACCAACAACTTGCGACGCTTAAAAAAGAAATGACGGTTCAAGGACGCCGCGTGTTGGAACTATGCACGCAAGCCGTGGATTGTTTCTTTGACTCCGACACGGAAAA
>CAIUGT010000017.1 GCA_903898755.1 uncultured bacterium
ATTCGCGAGATTTTAAAATTGCGGCTAGTTCAATTTTTTGCGGCGCGGATAAATCTTAAAAAAATAAAAAAATTCTTCCCCGTAGGGGAAGTCGTGTCAATTGCTTGAAATGTTTTGTGTTGCGTATTGACTTTTGTTTTTTCACGCCTACTGTGTCCCACTCACCAGGGGCTGAGCCATGTTGGTTCAGGCCAATTGAATTTGTTTCACACCAACCCAAGGGGACACGCATGACGCAGTCACAAGACAAGTCACAAGGCGATCGCACGCACATTTGCATGATTTTGGACCGTACGGGATCTATGGAAAGCATTAAGCAAGACACCATCGGCGGCTTTAACAGTTACATCGCGGCGCAGAAGTCGCTGCCAACGCCGGCAACATTCACGCTGGTTCAGTTTGATAGTCAGGATCCATTTGAAGTGATTCATAAATTCACAGACATTCAAATGGTGGGTGATTTAACCGCGCAAACTTATATGCCGCGTGCCAGCACTCCGTTGTACGACGCGGTGGGCCGTGGCATAAATGATTTAAGGGCGGGTCTTGGCGGTTTGCCCGAAGCACTGCGTCCAAAGAAAATTGTCATGGTGATTGTGACTGATGGACAAGAGAACGCCAGCCGCGAGTTTACCGGCGCGCAAGTGCGCAAGATGATCGCGGATGCGAAAGAGGCTGGCTGGCAGTTTGTGTTTTTAAGCGCGGATGAGAGCGCCATCAGTGACAGCAGCAGTTTGAATATTGACGCGAGCAACGCGGCGTTCTTTAAAAAGAGCACGGCGGGTGCGAATGAAATGTGGGAACGTGTTGCGAATAGGTCTGTGGCGTATCGCAGCAGTGGCGTGCATTCCATGCGCATGGATGCGGCCAGTGATGATGCGCTGATTGCGAAGCAGTTGAAGGCGGAATATGCGGCGCGCAATGCGGGTGCGAATACTGGTGCAAGTGCGGGCGCTGGTGTTGCGCAAAATCCGAATGCGGGCGTTGCGGTTCCTGGCGTGGGTGTAGTTGGCGCGGCAATTCCGCCACGGAGCGAACGCGGCCGTGGTCGCGGAAAAAAGAATTGAGCGGCTTGGAGTTCGTTGCTGATTGCGCGCACTGAGCAGTGCGTATTACTGATTTTGCAAAACCGCCCGTGGCCCATTGCGTGCCATGGGCGGTTTTATTTTGACGCATGTCAATAAATGCGAATTTCGAATTACAGATAAAACATCCGATCAAAACGCAATCTATGCTTCATTTGAGGGGCACCATGAAAAAATCAACACAACAACACGGCGCGCAATTTGAATGGGCTGTCATCGGCGCTGGACCAGCCGGCATAGCGACCATCGGTCGCCTGCTGGACGCTGGCGTGATCGGCAAAAGCATTGCTTGGATTGATCCTCATTTCACAGTTGGCGACTTTGGCAGCAAGTGGCAAAGCGTGTCCAGCAATACACGCGTTGGATTGTTTATGAAATTTCTAAATGAGTGCAAGTCGTTCCACTACGACCAGTGCACTGAAAAATTTGAACTGCATGAAATGGATCCGCTGAAGACCTGCGAACTGAGCTGCGTGGTGGCGCCGCTGAAATGGGTGACTGACCAATTGCGCAAACAAGTTGTTTGCATTCAAGAACATGCAAGCGCATTGAATTCCCATAAATCACTTGCGCACGCGCGCGTGTGGGACATTGCGCTGGAGAGTTCGTTGATCACGTCACACAATGTTGTTCTAGCGCTGGGTTCGCAGCCAAAGTCGCTGAACCTGCCTGGCGTAAAAGAAGTTTCTGTCACGGACGCGCTGAATGCGCAACGGCTCAGTCAGTGCTTTCTGCCATCGGACACGGTGGCGGTGTTCGGCGCGTCACACTCCGCAATCTTGATTATTCGATCTCTGCTGGAACGTTGCGGCGTGAAACGCGTGGTGAACTTTTATAGAAATCCAATTCGTTACGCGGAGTATTTGGACGGCTGGATTCGCCACGACGACACCGGTCTCAAGGGCACAACCGCGCAATGGTCGCGCGAAAATATTGATGTGAATTGCCCAGAGAATCTTCATCGCGTGCTCTCTACGCCAGAAAATCACGCCAAGCATTTACCCGACTGCACAAAGGCTGTGTATGCGGTGGGCTTTACGCCGCGGCTTATAAGCGTGGACGGCCGAATGGATTTGCAATACAACCAAGAGAATGGCGCGATTGCGCCTGGTTTGTTTGGCGTTGGCATTGCGTTTCCAGAGGCGCGCACCAACCGCGATGGCGTGGTAGAGCATCGAGTGGGCTTGTGGAAATTTATGGAGTATTTAGGCGAAGTTGTGCCGCTGTGGCTGACACAAAAAGTGTGAGACACTATCTTGAAATCAAATCGAATCTTTTCTCCAAGTTCAATTATTCCATGACACAACCCAATCGCAATGAACCTTGTGCGTGCGGCAGTGGGCGCAAGGCCAAAAATTGTTGCCAACGCACTGGTGTGTCGACAGGCAAAAATTATCGAATTGCCATTCCAGCCTTTGATCATGCGCCAGCACGGCAATTGTCAGCAGCGGACGCGGTGACTGTGGCGCAGGATTATCACGCAAGCGGCAACCGAGAACGCGCCGAACAAATCTACGGCTTGATTCTTGGCGCCGACCCTGAAAATGCGGAGGCGTTATTTTTCACGGGGGTGTTGCGCCATCAAGAATCGCGCTACCAAGAGGCGCTTGACTTCATGCTTCGCGGAATAGCGAAACTTCCTGGCGTGGCGAACTTGCATTACAACTTGGGGAAACTCTATGACGACTTGGAGCGCTATCCCGAAGCCATCGTTGAGTATCGGCGCGCGATTGAGATCAATCCCAACCACATATTGGCGCACAATAATTTGGGCCTTGCGCTGCGCGAAATTGGTCAGTTTGACCTGGCGATTGAAAGTCTTACGCGAGCTGTTGCGCTGCAACCCACCACACAAAAATTGGTGCAGAATTTGGTATCAACCCTGAACTATGCGCCAGACATGCAACCCACTGATATTTTTATCGCGCATAAACATTTTGGCCAGCAATTTGAGCGGCCCATTGCGCGATTTGCCCGGCGCGCAGGAGAGAACGAAAATTCGGCGCGCCCTTTGCGCATTGGATATGTCTCGCCGGATTTTCGCCAACACTCGGTGGCACACTTTATTGAGCCCGTGCTTGCCGCGCATGACAAGAAAAAATTCGAGGTGTTCTGTTATTACAACGACACGGTTTCAGATGACACAACGCTACGAATTCAAAGTTTGGTACCGCACTGGCGCGTCATTGCGGAACTGTCCGATCACATTGCGGCGCGCAAAGTGCAAGAAGATCAGATTGACATCCTTGTGGACTTGGCGGGCCACACCAATCGCAACAGCCTGATGATGTTCGCGCGCAAGCCCGCGCCGGTGCAAGTCACTTGGCTGGGCTACCCCAACACGACTGGTTTTTCCTGCATGGATTACCGCATCACCGACGCCCTGTGCGACCCCGTTGGCATGACAGACTCACTGCACACCGAGAAGTTAATCCGCCTGCCAGATTGTTTTTCTTGCTTCACTCCCCCCGCGCAGTCCCCCACTATTGGCGCGCTTCCCGCGCGAAACGGTGGCGAAATTATGTTTGGCTCATTTAATTATTTCATCAAGATGAATGAGCAAGTGATTGAAACATGGGCGCGCATTCTTGCGCGCGTTGCCAATTCACGCCTGACCTTGAAATACAGAAGCTTGAACTCGGAGTCTGTTCAAACTGTTGTGCGCGCGGCCTTTGCCAAACATGGCGTGACACGCGAGAGACTGGTGCTGCTTGGCAACGACGCTTCGCAACTTGACCATTTGGCGCGCTACAACTCCATTGATATTGCGCTTGATCCATTTCCGTACAACGGAACCACAACAACGTGCGACGCCTTATGGATGGGCGTGCCTGTGATCGCGCTTGCGGGACGCACTCATGTTGCGCGCGTGGGCGTGAGCCAGTTGACCAACACTGGTTTGTCCGAATTAATCGCCGCAGATGTCGATTCGTATGTTGACATAGCCGTGGCGCTTGCAAATGATCTGCCGCGGCTTACGCAATTGCGAGGCAGCCTGCGCGAGCGCATGAAAACCTCGCCATTGATGGATGCGCCGCGCTTCACACGCAACTTAGAACGCGCGTTTCATGAGATGTGGCTGACGCATTTGGCGCTTGAAAAATAAATGCGTGTTCGCGGAGCGCACGATTGGGACAATCACTTTTCTTTGTGCTGCTCGCGCGGCAAAGGACTTCTGCAACAAAACGTGGTCATGCGGGCGCCGCGCTCTTGTTGCATTGCATGTTCAAACTAATGCACACGCCGCCAAACATTTTCTTTGACGTGTCTTCGAATAAGCCAAATGATTCCACCCTGTGAATATTGCAAAATCCGTGGGAATGCAAACGCGCGCCAAGCAGATCAAATGTGAACCCACACTTGTGAAAATCGTACTCGTCGAGTTGCCCGCCACAAATCATCATCTGCACATACTGGCGCTGATCTGGTGGAAGCTGTGGGTCAATAAAAATTTTCATAAGAATTTCTAAGTCCGGCACAGCGATACTGAGTGTTCCACCAGGCTTCAACACGCGCGCCACTTCATTCAACGCCATGCTTAATTCCTGACGAAATCCTAAATGCTCATACACATGGGAGGCGTACACCTCGCTCACCGAACCATTGGCGAACATGGAAAGATCCGTGACCAGGCCAACCACGTCCACGCCTGGACGCGGCTGCGCGTTCAGAAGAGTCCACCCTTCCTTCACATCGTGGCCGCCAAGGTGCAGACGAATAGGCTTGTTGGAAGTGGATGTGAGTTGATTCGCTGGTGTCATTGCGCGCGCATCGTAGATGCAATTTGAAAATCAAAGGCGCACAATTTGGCCGCGGATTTCATTGAACCGCCTGAAATGTGCGAGCGTTGAAGCGCTGATGACTTGTATATATTGATGGTGCGTCGTGTTGAATGTGGCCATGGAGAGTCTTTGAACAGGCTCATAGCAAAAGGTATTTTACGCAATGAGCACCGTTGGACGAAATGACCCGTGTTCCTGTGGCAGCGGGCGCAAAGCTAAAAATTGTTGCCAAAGTTCCAAGGGCCCTTCAGGCGCTGCGATCAAAGCGCCAATGATTTTGCTTCCCGCCATGGAAGGCTTGCGCGCCCAAGAAGTGCATGTGGGGCAGGCCGTGTTGATCGCGCAAGATAGACAACAACATGGCGACTTGGCTGGCGCCGAAAAGATTTATCGACTTATTCTTGCGGTGGACCCAAATCACGGCGATGCCATGTTTTTTCTTGGAGTGCTGCAGCATCAAATGGGGAATTCCAGGCAAGCGTTCACACTGCTGAAACTTGCCATTGAAAAACATCCAAAGGTGTACAAGTACCACTTCAATTTTGGAATTATTTGCGACGAAGTTTCCGCGATCGAAGAGTCCATCAAGGCGTATCGTTGCGCAATCGCTATTGATCCACAACCCGCCGCGTGGGGCAACCTGGGCAAAGTGCTGAAACAATTTGGCGAGCTGGATGAGGCGGCGGAATGCTGCAAGCAATGCATTCAATTGCAAAAGCATTTTCAGAATGCGATTCCTTACAACAACCTTGGAACCGTCTACCAGCAACAAGGAAAACTGAAGGAGGCTGTTGAAAGTTTCGCAATGGCCATTTCAATTGACCCCAGCGACACAATGGCGGAGAGCAATTACTTGTACACGCTGAATTTTTTGGCGCAACCAGATTTGCAAAAGATTTTCAACGCCCATAAAAATTTTGGCGCGCGATATGACCGGCCCATGGCCCCACGCCCATCTCCGACGGCTACGGATTCCACGCGCAAAATTCGCGTTGGGTATGTGTCAGCGGATTTCAGACAACATTCCGTGGCGCATTTCATAGAACCCATTTTGGCGGCTCATGACCAAAGCAAATTTGAATTGTTCTGCTACTACAACCATTCCATTATTGATGAGCGCACAAAGCACATGAAGAGTTTGGTGCCCAATTGGCGCCTTATTTTTCAGCGCCCCGACGCGGATGTGGCTGAACTCATTCGCCGCGATGGCATTGACATACTTGTTGACCTGGCTGGCCACACAGGCACGAATAGTTTGCCGCTGTTTGGGCTTAAGCCCGCGCCCGTGCAAGTGAGTTGGATTGGTTACCCCAACACCACTGGCTTAAGCACCATGGATTACCGCATCACAGATGCGTTTGCGGATCCGCAAGGCGCGGCTGATGGCTTCCATACTGAAAAACTATGGCGTCTTCCAGAATGTTTTTCTTGCTTTGAAGCGCCAACGCAATCGCCGGATGTTGGACCGCTCCCATTACTGAAGAATGCACACATTACATTTGGGTCGTTCAATAATTTCGCAAAGACCACGCCAGAAGTCATCGCGGTGTGGGCGAATATTCTCAAGCGCGTTCCACAATCTCGCTTGGTGCTTAAAAATAAAAGCATGGCGGCAAAGCATGTGCAAACATTTATTCTTTCGCACTTTGCCAAGAATGGTGTTGGTCCAGAGCAACTGAACTTCTTGACCATGGACAACGATCAAACCAGTCACTTGGATCGCTACAACTCCATTGACATTGCGCTTGATCCATTTCCCTACAACGGAACAACCACCACATTTGACGCGCTCTGGATGGGCGTACCCATGGTGGTGCTCAGTGGCTGCAACCATGTCAGCCGCGTGGGCGTGAGCCAAATGAGCAATCTAGGCTTGCCGGAGTTGATCGCGCGCGACACCAACGACTATGTGAATATTGCCGTGAATCTTGCCAATGATGTGCCGCGACTTACGGCGTTGCGCGCTGGGCTGCGTGAACGTTTGAAAAATTCACCCCTGATGAACGTGCCACGCTTCACCAAGAATCTTGAAGAGGCGTATCAAGCCATGTGGAAAACATATCTAGGCGCGCAAGCAACATGATCACGCTGCCTTCACTGAGCAACCTGCCGCCCAAGCGGGTTTCTATTGCGGAGGCGATGCAGACGGCGCAACAACTTCATGCGCAAGGCGATGTTGCGAGCGCTGAAAAAATTTACAAGTTGATCTTGGAGGCTGAGCCCAATCATGGAGACGGCATTTTCTATTTGGGGATGATTCTTTTTCAAGGCAAAAAATTCGACGAGGCGTTCACTTTATTAAAGCGAGCCGTACAAATTCATCCGAACGTTTTTGAGTTTCACTACAACCTTGGCCTGATCTACGAATCAAACGGACACTTTGAGCAGGCGTTGGAGTGCTATCGCAGGGTGGTGGAGCTGGAACCAAGCGGCAACGCGCATTCCAATCTCGCAAAAAATCTAACGGATAGCGGGCAACTGACAGAGGCGATTGAATTTGCGCGCGTGGCCGTTCAACGACTGCCGCACGCCCAGCGCGCGATTGCCCACAATAATTTAGGGGCTGCTCTAACACTTCGCGGCGAACTTGCTCAGGGCCTTGAGAACTACAAATTTGCGATTGCCATTGATGTTGAAAATGCATCAATGCACAGCAATTATTTACTGGCGTGCAATTACGTGGCGAACCCGGACTTGACTCTTTTGTTTCAAGAGCACAAAAAATTTGGCGAAAAATTTGAAAGCTTCATTCCTAAGTTGTATGAGAATCCATTGGCCGCTCAAGCCAAGAAAGTTCAACGCGCGCGCGTTGATTACAAAGTGCGCATTGGATACGTGTCGCCCGATTTCTACGGCCACGCCGTGGGGCAATTCATAGAACCCATTTTGGCCACGCATGACAAAAACAAATTTGACGTGTTTTGCTACAGCGACAATTTCCACACGGATGACAGCACCGCTCGCATGAAGGCGTTGGTTTCCAATTGGCGCCAAGTGAACGAAATGAATGACGAGGATGTAGCGCGCATGATCCAAACGGATGGCATTGATATTTTGGTTGATCTTGCGGGACACACCGCTCGCAACAGAATGGGCGTGTTCATTCGCAAACCCGCGCCGATTCAGGTGACATGGATTGGATATCCAAACACCACTGGTTTGTCGACCATGGATTACAGAATCACGGACGCGCTTGCCGACCCCGTTGGCGCGGCCGATGCGCTTCACACGGAAAAATTGCTGCGTTTACCAGAATGTTTTTCCTGTTTTCAAGCCCCTAGACAAAGCCCTGATGTTGGTCCACTTCCCGCGCTTGCCAATGGCTTCATAACGATTGGTTCGTTCAACAACTTCGCCAAGATCACGCCGCATGTCATGCGCGTATGGATTGACATTATGAATCGCGTGCCGGGATCACGGTTGCTTCTCAAGAACCGCAGTTTGGACAACCCGCGCCTGAAGAATTTGATTCTGGAAGAACTTTGCAAGCATGGCGCGGATCCGAAGCGCGTTGACTTACGCAGCCCAGACATTTTGCCGATGGACCATTTGAATGGCTACAACCTGCTGGACATTGCGCTGGATTCATTTCCATACAACGGAACTACGACAACATGCGAGGCGCTATGGATGGGCGTGCCTGTGATCACCCTCGCGGGCAACAACCATGTCAGCCGCGTTGGCGTGAGCCAGATGACCAACTTGGGCCTGCCGGAATTGATCGCGCGCGACACGAATGACTATGTGCATATTGCGGAGGAGCTTGCCAACGATCTGCCGCGGCTTGTGGCGCTGCGGAGAGGAATGCGTGAACGTTTGAAAAATTCTCCGCTGATGAATGTGACGCGATTCACCAAGAATCTTGAAGAAGCGTATGAGGCAATGTGGAAAAAATATCTGGCGGAGCCAGGCGCATGAGCGAGGCGAATGGAAAAAATACCGGCGCCAATTCTGCTGCGGACCGTTCATCTGTTTTCATAACGCTTCCTGGCTTGGCTCCTACGCAGGTTTCATTGGCAAAAGCCTTGGCGGCGGCGCAACAACATCATGCCATGCGCGAATTCGATAAAGCAAAAATAATCTATCAATTGATTCTTGATGTTGCGCCCGAAAATGTGGATGCCATGTTTTATATGGGGGCGGCCATGCACCAAACGGGCGAAACCGCGCAAGGCGTTGAGCTTATGAAACGCGCGACGCAACTGAATCCGCGCGCGGTTGGATTGAACCACAACTTAGGAATGGTCTACGAGGCCATTGGGAACATGCCGGCGGCCATTGCGTGCTATCGACAAGTGATTGCCAATGATCGTGGCGGACATTGGCATTGCACTCTTGCCAAGCAACTCACCGACGCCGGTCAACTTGATGATGCGATTGAATTTGCGCGCGAGGCGCTTACCTTGTTGGCGCCACACGCGCGCGGCATTGCGCACAACCAACTTGCCAATGCGCTCACGCTGAAGGGTGAATTGACAGAGGCGATTGCCAACTTTCAAATTGCCATTGCGCTGGATATTGAAAACGCCATGGTCAACAGCAACTATGTGCTGACGTTGAACTATCAAAGCCAGCCAAATCTGGCGGAGATTTTTAAAGAGCACAAAAAGTTTGGTGACAAGTTTGAAAGTTTTGTTCCACGGATGTACGTCAATCCCCTGCTGGCCAAAGCACGCGCCGAAGCGAACGCGAATCCCGCGCGCCGTCTGCGCATTGGATATGTGTCGCCTGATTTCAACGACCACGCGGTTGGAAAATTCATTGAGCCGGTTCTTGCCGCGCACGACACAACCAAGTTTGAAGTGTTTTGCTACTACAACAAAAACCGAGTTGATGACGCCACCAAGCGCATGCAGAACGTTGCCGCACATTGGCGCATGACCGCCGACATGTTCGACGGTGATTTGGCGACCACAATTCAAAACGACACAATTGACATTCTGGTCGACTTGTCAGGACACACTGGTCTGAATCGATTGCTGGTGTTTGCGCGCAAGCCCGCGCCAATTCAAGTGACTTGGATTGGATATCCCAACACCACGGGCCTGTCGACCATGGATTACAGAATCACGGATGCATTCGCGGACCCCATCGGCGCAACCGAGGCGCTGCACACAGAAAAGTTGGCGCGCATGCCGGAGTGTTTCTCATGTTTCAAGCCTCCAAGCAACGCGCCCGAAGTGAAAACGCTTCCCGCCATTGCGCGCCAAAAAATCACATTTGGATCTTTCAATAATTTCGCCAAGATCACCCCCGAAGTCATGCGCGTGTGGCTTGAAATACTTGCGCGTGTTCCTGGCTCACGCTTGGTGTTGAAGAATTGGTGCTTGGACAATGAGCGCATGAAAAAATTCATGCTTGATGCGTTCGCGCTATGCGGCGCCACGCCTGGTCAAATTGAATTGTGGAATCCGAACACCTCCAACTTTGACCATTTGAATTGCTACAACTCCATTGATATTGGCCTTGATCCATTTCCATACAACGGAACCACGACAACCTGCGACGCGCTGTGGATGGGAGTGCCCGTGATCACGCTCGCGGGCGTGAGCCATGTTGGACGCGTGGGCGTGAGCCAAATGAGCAACTTGGGCTTGCAAGAACTGATCGCCAACGACACGAACGACTATGTTGCGAAAGCCGCCGCGCTGGCCAATGATGTGCCGCGGCTTGCAACGCTACGTGGCGGATTGCGCGAGCGCGTGCGATCGTCGCCACTGATGGACGCGCCCCGCTTCACAAAAAATCTTGAAGCGGCATATCACAATATGTGGAACGCCTATCTTTCAACACAGAAATCATGAGCACCCAAAATAAGAATGATCCATGCTCTTGTGGCAGCGGCCGTAAAGCCAAGAATTGCTGCATGCGCCCAGAAGTTCCCAAGGGCCGCAAGCCGGTTGTGGATTTCCCGCCGGTGCTTGGACAACCCGCGCGCACGCTTCCACTTGCGGAAGCCACCAAAATTGCGCAGCACTTTCACGCGATCAACGAGATTGAAACTTCTGACAAGTTATTTCGCTTGATCCTGGACGCCGACGCTGAGTTTGACGAGGCGCGATTTTATTACGGCCTGATGTTGCATACAACTGGACAAAGCGACGCTGGCGTGTCGTTGATGAAGCAGGCCTGCGAACACGACAAAAATAATGCGCATTATCACATGCGCCTTGGAATGGTTTTTGACGAGCTTCATAATGGACCCGAATCATTGAAGTACTTTCGTAGCTCCCATGCCATTCAACCAACCGCGGGCAGTTGGTACAACATGGGCGTCACCCTTCTGAATTTAAACATGCTTGCGGAATCGGAGGAATGCTTTAGAAAAGCAATTTCTTTATATCGTCCCAATCAAGCGACGATGGCCTTGAACAATTTGGCAAGCTCCTTGTACAAGCAAGGAAAAGTTACGGAAGCCATTGCCAATTACAAAGTTGCACATGAGTTGACGCCTCAGGATTCACTGATTCACAGCAACTATTTATTCATGTTGAATTTTGTTCCTCAACCCAACCCCATGGATGTTTTGAGCGAACACAAAAAATATGCGCAAAAATATGAGGCATCACTGCGCAAGAAGACCCATGATGCGGACATGGCCATGCTGGTTTTGCAGCGCGATCCAAATCGTCGCTTGCGCATTGGCTACCTGTCGCCAGATTTTCGCCAGCATTCTGTGGCACACTTTATTGAACCAGTGCTTGCTGAACACGACCAAAGCAAATTTGAGTTGTTCGCCTACTACTACCACACCAATAATGATGCGACGACCGATCGCATTCGCGCAATCGTTCCAAATTGGCGCAATATTGTTTTGCAATCCGAGGCGCAGGTTGCCGCGCAGGTGCGCGAAGATGAAATTGATATTTTCGTGGATCTCGCCGGACACGCTGGATTGAATCGGTTACAGGTGTTTGCGCACAAGCCCGCGCCGGTGCAGGCGACATGGCTTGGCTATCCAAACACCACAGGCTTGTCGGCCATGGATTACAGAATCACCGACGCATTCGCGGATCCGCCAGGAATGACCGAGGCTTTTCACAGCGAGACCTTGGTGAGAATGCCTGAATGTTTTTCTTGCTTCAAGGCGCCGTTGCAAAGCCCGGATGTTGGACCACTACCCGCGCTGAGCGTTGGCCACATTACTTTTGGCAGCTTCAATATGTTCACCAAAATGACGCCCGACGTGCTTGCCACTTGGGCGCGCATTCTGCTGCGTGTTCCAAATTCAAAAATCGTGATTAAGTACCAAGGCATGGATTCTGAATTTATGCAGACGCTTATTCACAACATTTTTGCTGGCCACGGCGTTGAGAAAGAGCGTGTGATTATTTTGGGACGCGATGCATCTCACGGCGAACACATGGGTCGTTACAACACCATTGACATTGGGCTTGATCCATTTCCATACAACGGCACTACCACCACATGCGACGCGTTGTGGATGGGCGTTCCAGTTGTGGTGCTGGCTGGCAAGACGCATGTCAGCCGCGTGGGCGTGAGCCAGATGAGCAACTTGAACTTGCCTGAAATGATCGCGCAAACCACTGACGAATATGTTGAGATTGCTGTCGCGCTGGCCAATGATTTGCCACGACTTTCCGAACTGCGTGGCGGCTTGCGCCAGCGAATGGCGGCGTCACCTTTGACCAATGTCCCCCGCTTCACGCGCTTTTTGGAATCCGCGTATCAGGACATGTGGAAACGCTACATAGAAAAAATTTCGGCCGGTGTTTCATTTGAATAAAAAGTCATCGACCGTTTGAAAGCGCTTTCAAGCGTTGATTCATCTCAAAACTATTTTAAATCCAGTTTGAAATGACTACGCAAGCGTGGTCACTTTGCAACGCGCGTGGCCAACATGTTTTCATAGGCACGCTCTAGATTGCTGATAAATCGCGCCACATTCATCAGCGGCGAAGCCAGCATTCGCTCGCGCATGCCTGCGCGAAGGGCGGCGAGCCGCGGCAAATCTTTGGCCAGCGCGACAGCGATCTCAACATACTCGCTCTGATTGTGAGCGATCAATTCTTGCAGACCCAAGTTGCTCATCTGGCTCACGCCAACGCGTCCCACATGGCTTGCGCCCTCAAGAGTGATCACGGGAGCCCCCATCCACAACGCGTCCAGGGTGGTGGTTGTTCCGTTGTATGGAAATGGATCAAGCGCGATATCAATGTTGTTGTAGCGCGCCATGTGCTCAACATGCGAAGCGTCATCGCCTTGAATGCGCAACTGAGACACAAGCACGCCACGAGCCATGAACTGATGATGAATGAACTGCGTCATCGGCACGCTCTCCAAATCCTTGTATTTTAAAAACAACGTGGACGTAGGAATGCGCTTGAGAATGTTGGACCACACACCGATGACTTCGGGCGTGATTTTTGCAAAGTTATTGAACGAGCCAAATGTGACGCGACCCGTTCGCATGGCATGAAGCGGCGCCACGGCGGGCGCGTCGGCGGGCGCGCGAAAGCAAGAAAAACAATCGGGCATTCGATGCAATTTCTCTGTGTGAAACGCCTCGGTCATTCCTGGCGGATCCGCGAATGCATCGGTGATTCTGTAATCCATGGTGCTCAAGCCGGTGGTGTTTGGGTACCCAAGCCAAGCCACTTGCAGCGGCGCGGGCTTGCGAGCAAATATGGGAAGACGATTGGTGGCGGTGTGGCCAGCCAGATCAATCAGAATGTCAATGCTGTCGGCGCGAATCATGGCGGCAATGTCGGCGTCGGATTTTCCAACAAGACTGCGCCAGTGAGAGACATGGCTTTGAATGCGCTTGGTCATGTCATCCACAACGGTATGGTGGTAATAGGCGAACAACTCGAATTTGCTTTTGTCATGCGCCGCAAGAACAGGTTCTATGAAATGCGAAACGGCGTGCTGTCGGAAATCGCTCGAGACATACCCAATGCGAAGCGGTCGATTCCCACCAGTTGCGACATGGAGAGCCGATTGATGTGGCTCGGATTTGGCCGCCGCACGCTCATGGAATTCACCAAATTTTTTATGGGCAGCAAATATTTTTCCCATGTCCGGAGTTGCTTGGTAATTCAATGCGTACAAATAATTGCTTTGAATGAAAGGCTTTTCGGGCGCGAGTATCAGCGCCATTTCATATTGATCAATGGCCTCATTGGCCATGCCTTGGGCAAGCAACTGACCACCCTTGTTATTCAGGGCGATGGCGTTGGTTTCCTTTTCGCAAATCATGTTCAAACTGACTGACACATTGCCTAACCTCAAGCTTGAAACATCGTTGAATAAATCAAATGGCGCCTGCGATGCGATTTTTCGGAAGCCCATCAAGTCAAGTATTTGCGCGAGGCCTTCAAACGCCCAAGCTGATCGATTGAAATCCTTGTCATCCGTTTGTTCGCCGTACAAAAGCGTGGTCAAAAGAAATGCCTGATTCGTTTCAAGCTGTGCCTCTGCGAATAATTTTGCGATGTGTTGAAGATTTGGAACGCAAAGACGCAGCACTCCGCCGGGAATGAGCACGCGGAACGCCTCCAGAAGCGCGCTGGGCAACTCCTTGCGAAATCCAAATCGTTGATAGACAAACGGCGCGTAAATTTCAGAGACGGAATGATTGGCAAACATGGAAAGGTCGCTGCCGTCGCCAACCACATCCACGCCCGGCTTGGCGTGCCTGTTCATCAAGGTCCAACCTGGCTTGACCTCGCTTCCACCAATATGCAAGCGAATGAATTCTTTGGGCGCGGCGGTGCTCGGTGTTGATGGAGACATGCGAAAGAATAGTAGATGAAAATTTGATTGTTGACGGACCACAAAGCAATTCGCGAAGTGGCTTGGATTATGCTTTCACCATGGTCAACAAGGGTCGCGGGCCCGTAAAATCTCCCATCAACAATGCCATGGCGTTGGCGCAGCAATATCACGCGCAAGGCGCTTTGGACAAGGCGCTTCCTTTGTATGAACAAGTTTTGTCCATACAGCCCAATCATGGCGACGCGCTGTGCTGCTTGGGCTTGCTGCGCTTTCAGACTGGCGACAGCCAAAGCGCGATTGCGTTGTTGCGTCTCGCCACGCAGACACGCCCCATGCAGGCAAAATTTTTCTACAACTTGGGCAAGGTTCAACAAACGCTTGGCGATATTGCCGAGGCAATTCCCGCATATCAACGCGCGATTGATATTGATCCGCGACAACCGCAGGCGTATTGCAATTTGGCAAACGCGCTGCAGTTGCAAGGACATTTGGACGATGCGCTGAAACAATTCGAACGCGCAATGCTTGCGTGTCCAACATCCCCGCTTCTGCGAACCATGTATTTGTGCGCGCTAAATTATGTACCAAACCCAGATCGCCAAGCGATTTTTATTGCGCACAAAAAATTTGGCGAGGTGTTTGAGGCGCCGCTGCGACCTCGTTCAAAAATGGCTGGGACAAACGCGCCTTCACAGAACACGGCACAACACTCTGAAAGTGATCACGCGCCAACAGCGACCCAGCGCACGCTTCGGATTGGATATGTTTCCGCGGACTTCAAGCAACATTCGGTTGCGCATTTCATTGAGCCAGTGTTGGCCGCGCACGACAAAAGCAAATTTGATGTGTTCTGCTATTCCAACAATGTATTGGTCGACGAAGTGACTGAGAGAATTCAAAATCAATGCGCGCACTGGCGCGTGATTGCCAATCAACCCGACGAAGTGGTCGCACAAAAAATCCGAGACGACGGCATAGACATCCTTGTGGATTTGGCGGGACACACGCCGGAAAATCGCTTGATGGTTTTTGCCCGCAAACCCGCGCCTGTGCAAGTGACTTGGTTGGGATATCCAAACACCACTGGCTTGACCATGATGGATTACAGAATCACGGATGCATTTGCGGATCCAGTTGATGAAACCGATGAGTTGCACACGGAAAAACTTGCTCGGTTGCCGGAATGTTTTTCCTGCTTCGAGCCGCCACGCGAAAGTCCGCCAGTTGGCCCGCTTCCATCTCCGTCGGCGGGTCACATCACGTTTGGCTCTTTCAACAACGCTCTGAAAATCACGCCCCAGGTGATCGCGCTGTGGTCAAACATTCTTCAGCGCGTTCAAAACTCGCGTCTGGTGCTGAAGTATCAAGGTCTTGATGCTGCATTTATGAACGGATTGCTGCGAGAACAATTTTCAAAGCACGGCATTGCGCCGGATCGCTTGGACATTCTGGGTAAGGATTTATCGCAAGTTGACCACATGAATCGCTACAACCAGATTGACATTGGCCTTGATCCATTTCCCTACAACGGAACCACGACAACATGCGACGCGTTGTGGATGGGCGTTCCGGTTGTAGTGCTCGCTGGCAATACGCATGTCAGCCGCGTTGGCGTAAGTCAAATGCAAAACCTTGGATTGCCTGAACTGATCGCTCGTGATGAGGATGATTATGTTCAGATCGCGTGCAGGCTTGCGGGCGATCTGGAAAAACTTGCTGCGTTACGTGGCGGTTTGCGCACGCGCATGATCGAGTCGCCACTGACAAATGTGGCGCGCTTCACGCGCAATCTAGAAGCCGCATATCAAGACATGTGGCGCAATCATGTCAATACGCCTGTGGCTTGACTCCAACAGAATCTTTAACAAACACAAAGTGCAAGAGCGGCATGCCCACGCGTGCTGAGGCATGGGCGTAGAAAATGACGCGCGAGACATTCCTTATCACCATGTCCGCCGCATCACGGGGCCCCCAGTTCCGCTGCGAAGAAGATGTTTGATTGCAACCCAACGACACCCGTGTTTCGCATAAGAATGTCGCTGAGCCTTGTGGATTCAATCACCGCCATTTGTTGTTTGTTGAACATTCCGTTTTGGTACCAGAAGCGATCGCCATCGCGCAAGCGCATGAATTGATCGCGCATGATGGCGGTATGCGTCTGACCCAAACTTGCGCCCGGGGCGTGATCCTCCGCAAGCATGCCAACCCATGCGTCAATGTTGTCAACGGTCTTGTACAACTTTTTCAAGGCGTCCGAGACGACGGCATTGGAGGTGATTTGCGAAAAGTTTTGCACGCGTGGCAAACCAAAGTCGGCGCGCATGGTGTTGTAGTCGCTCAAGCCATGGTCACGACCGCGTTGAATGTTCAACGCGCCCAAGTCAAAGCCGCCAGAGCCTGGAGGGCCAAACAAAAAGTTGCGCAGCGGATCGACAATTTTTGTATCCGTGATTTGCTGCGTATCAATTGCGAAATAGCGGATGAATGGATCTATTCCACCCACGCTTGGAATAATCGACGGATTGAAAAACACGTTGGCCAGTGGAAGCGCGTCAATCTCGACAAAATTTTCATTCACAACACCAATGTCGGGACCAACCATGGAGTGTCCATTGCGATATGCAGCGGCGGCGAATGCATTGCTGATGCCTGGATTGACCATTGGTTTGTATCCCTTGTACGGCGGCAATTTTTGCCCCATGAGCGCGGGAAGAAATTCGTTGTACACAATCACCTGCATCTCGGCGATCAGAATCTTGCGCGCCTCTTGATACAGTTTTTCGTCGTTCCAATCCTTGTGTTCTTTGGCAAGGCGATCCGCGTGCCAATTATGTTCACGTACAAACACGGTTTGCAAAGTGGTCAGACCTGGCTGCTCATTGGCGCGCGTATCGCCAGCCACCACCAAGGTGGTGACCAAATTTCCAATCGCGTCGTCGTTGGCTTGAGAGCCATCGTTCAGCGGCAACATATTTCCATACGGCGTGGCACGCACTTTCATGCGGCCTCCAGTTCCCGCACGCAACCATGCGGCGCGAGTGGCGTCCGATCCATACACCTGCGATGCGTCGACAAAGGATGTGACTTTGTTGATTTGCTGACGCGCATTTCTTGTCCCAGTCGATGCGTCAAAGGCCGATCGATCCATCCAAATTTTCTTTGTGCCCGTTGATGCGGGATCAAACCAGGCGTCGCCGGCGGGAACAGCAATATCAAACGCCTCGGTGGTCGCGCCTGCCGCCAAACCGATATCGTGATCTAGAAATTGACCAAACTCATACACGCATGTGGATAGTCCGCGCTCATCCGCGGTGACAACATCGCCTTGCGCAACAAGAGCGTTGCTGATTGCGCGCGCGCTTGGACGATTGGCGCCATTTGGGGCTGAAAATCCGTCCGCGTAATGCGCGCCACTTTTTTCACGCAGGTAATTGCTCAGCGCGCTGCCCCACTGCGGGTTCACCGTGTTGTTGCCCTTGCCGTCAAACGATCGATACGCGGGCGCGGGTGAATTATTTCTGACCTGAATCTGGGTTCCATTGGCATGGCTGCGCACAGCGATGCGCCAACCATCACGTGAAGAAGCAATTCGAGGATCCATGCGGCTTTGGGCAGATTGATCTGCTTGATTCGCTGTGGCCGCGATCATGACGCCCACGAACAATGCCAGTCCGAAGATCTTTGCCGGCAATCGCCTGCTTTCATTTGGCGCGGACATGTCGCAATCTGATTTCAGAATTGCGATTTTCGAATTCACACTCAGACGCTGTGAGTCACTTGAATTTCCCATGTCAAACTCCTTGAATGTTGCGCAAGCTCAATCTTGCGCACACACAATTTGCGATTGGCCAAGAAATAGGGACACAAACTCACATCTTTTTTTAAATAAGTACACGAGTTGCAGTGCCATAACGTGTTCAAGTCCATAAAAAGTACCTGCCGATATGCGCCTAAGTGCATGAATCGAATAAGAAATTTTTATGGACACGCACCCCAATTCAGAAGTACAAGCGACACATCGGCGGCATCCGTTGTGCCATCTCCGCTTATGTCGTACACGCCGGGCTCGCCCCAATTCAGCAACACAAGACTGACATCAGCGGCGTCCACGGATCTGTCATACGTTAAATCACCCAGACAAGGTGAAAATCCGCCAATACCAACACAGCCAAGGTCCGTCGGCAACAAGCCGGGCGTGCTGAAATTGGCAACGCAACCCACATCGACAAATGCGCCAGGGAGAATGCGTGCGTTGTAATCCGCGTTGGTCACAACATAATGCGTTCCAACTTTGCTCTTGATCACGCCATTCCAAACACTGGAGATGTCCGCGGCCCAATCAAATTCCAAAGTCCAGCTTTCAATGTTCTGATTTGTTTGATTGGTGATGCGGAACGCGGCTTGCCCACCGCCAGTCCATGCATTGGTATGTGAAAATGCGACGGTGGCGGAAATCACGGGCGGTGGTGGCGGAGCGCCGTAGTCAACGCCGCCAAAATCTAAATCACTGGTGGAGAAGAACGCCTCGTTGGCTGGATCAATACGCTGCCAAACCACATACAAAACATGGCGACCAACACGCGTTGGAAATTGAAGCGTCATGAAATAGTCGAAGCCATTCAGCGTCGCGGTTTCGCCACCTGGAATTAAAACCAAATCGCTCCACTTCAACGGCTGTGTTGGGTCGTACCCCTCTTTGGTGATGTAGGCCTTGAAAAAACTTGGATCATGCGGAGTGTGCAAATGAAATCGACACACGCGCGGACCAGCGACCATTGTGGTGGCGGGCCAATCCGTGCGGGGCAAATCAATGCCCGCGTACTTGGCGCGGCCGGCGCTGGCCAACATTCCATTGGGAATCAGCGCTTGATAGTCGTAGTTGGGCACGCGTAGATTGACCTCGTCCCAATCGTAAAATGCCTGCGTGCCTGCAACGGCAACCGCGGCGCGACCCGCGGCGCTGGACGGACTTTCTGGATTTTCCAGAAAGACTTCATATGCGCGGCTGATCGGGTCGGCCATGGAGCCGTGACCAAGCGCGCTTAGCGAACACATCGTCACACATGCGAGTGAGCATAAAAGATTTTTCATACGTTCAACCTTTCATTATGTGTCATTGTCAGAGTTCATCTCAATCAACACACCAAGTCACAAATAATTATTGGGTAGCCCACATACGCGGTGAAAGCGCGTTTATGGAAG
>CAIUGT010000018.1 GCA_903898755.1 uncultured bacterium
CGCGGCTCAAGATCCGCCGCGGTGAAAAATGTGCGCTGCGTGCGCTCGCCACCTTGGGCGTTCACGCTCCACAGATTCATCACGCCGGCGGTGTCGGACAAAAACCACACGCGACCACCAACCCACATCGGGAACAATTCATTCTCTGGAGTCTTGGTCAACTGCGCGAATGATTTTCCGTCCGCGCTCGCCAACCACATGTCGGGCGCGGTGCCGCCGCGATAGCCCTTCCAATGCCAACTTTCATTTGACCAGCGCGTGAACACCATTTGTCCAGTGACAGGATTGATGGAAACCAAACTGGCCTCGCCAATATTCAACGGCGTCGCGGGTCCACCTACAACAGGCACTTGCCACAGTTCCATGCGCCCCAGCGGATTGGTTCGCGCCGATCGAAAGATGACAGATTGATTGTCGGGCGTGAAGGCCAGCGGTTGCTCGCTGGAGTCGTGAAAGGTCAAGCGCTTGGGCGCGCCGCCTGTGATTGGCATGACGTAGATTTCTGGATTACCATCATAATCCGCCGCAAATGCGAGTGTTTTTCCATCTGGAGAAATCACCGGCCAGCTTTCGCCACCAGCGCCACTGGTTAAGCGCGCGGCTTCGTACGGAGCGGCACCGCTGATTTTTGTCGTCCACAAATCGCGGTCGGCCACAAAGACAAGACGATCGCCATGAATTGCAGGGTGCGACAAGTAGCCGCGACCTGGCGCGTCGGCGAGCATGGGTGGAGCTTTGCCGTCACTTGCGGCTGGCGATTTTGCATCAACGCCTGGTGCTACGGCGAGTGCTACGGATTCCGCGGCGCGCGTGAAAGAGGATGCAATGAAAACCAATCCAACAATGAACGATACAAAAGTGCGTGACATGTATTTTTCTTTCTGTTTCAATTTCACAAGCGCAAATTTAAAATTCAATTTTAATTTCCGAACTCGAAACGAATGCGATCCAGCGAAACAATTTTCATCGCTTCACGCCATGGGCGATGCGCATGACATGATCCACCTCATCAGGCGAACCCATGACCAGCGGAGTGCGCTCATGCAATTGCTTTGGCACCACGTTCATGGTGCGCTGCGAACCAGTTGTACTTTTACCTCCAGCCTGCTCTATCAAGAAACTCATTGGGTTGGCCTCATACAGCAGGCGCAATTTTCCTGACGGATGTTTCTTGGTTGGTGGATACAGAAACACGCCGCCATTAACAAGCGTGCGATGCACATCCGCCACCATGCTGCCGATGTAGCGGCTTGAATAGTTATTGCGGTGCGTCCATGCAACGTAGTCGCGGTAGCCCTTTGGAAAGCCCTCTAGGTTCGCCTCATTCACCGAATACACCTTGTTTGCCGCAGGAATTTGCAAATCCCGCTTGACCAACAGGAAACTGCCAACGCTGGTGTCCAGCTCAAACATGTGCGTGCCGTGACCGGTGGTCAACATGAACACGGTGCTTGATCCATACAACACATAGCCCGCGGCGATCTGCTCCGCGCCGCGTTGACACACGGTCTCCATGGCGCCAGGAATGTTGGGATCATTTTTAAGAACGGTGAAGATGGTTCCCACGCCCACGGCGGTGTCCAAATTGCTGGAGCCATCGAGCGGATCAAACAGCACGCAATATTTTCCACCCTCGCTGCCCTTGCGCAAAATAGTTGGCTCGTGATCCTCTTCGCTTCCTAGAACGGCGATGGATGATCTTGAACCAAGCACGCGCATGATGACTTCGTTTGAAATAACATCCATGCGAATCTGCGCCTCACCTTGCACATTGGTCGCGCCCTCTTGACCGATCACGCCTTGCAGGCGCACGTGTCGAACTTTGAAAGCGATAATTTTTGCGGCGAGTGAAATGGCGGAAATGATCCAACTGAGTTCACCCGTTGCACTTGGATATCGACGCTCTTCTTCAAGAATAAAACTTTGAAGACTGACCAAATTGTCGGTCACCACATCCTTGCGCTTGGCTTGCGCGCGCACGGACTTCTTCACCTTGGAAACACCACGGGCAATCAACTTGGATTTACGCTTTTTCACGGGCTTTGATTTGGTTTTGTTCATCTTGGCGGCGGGCATGCATGGACTCCATATGGGGCAAGAACAAGCCCCAAACTCAGGCTACCATCCGCCTCCCAACATGTGCGCGATTGGCGCGTTGCATGCTGGCGTAATTGGCAACGCTTGAATCACACTTCTCGCAACGCACATCACCCACTCACTTTCTTAGGAGCACTTTATGAACCATCCCGTCATCCTTGCCGCGCGTCGCACACCTATTGGAAAGTTTGGCGGTTCATTGGCCAAAGTTCCTTCGCCGCAACTTGGCGCCTTTGCCATTGCCGCCGCGCTTGCCGATGTGCCAGCCGCGAAAGCAGGCATTGAGGAATGCGTGATGGGCTGCGTACTGCAAGCAGGCGTGGGACAAAATCCAGCGCGTCAAGCTGGCTTGAAAGCGGGCTTACCCGACACGCTCAACGCAACAACTGTGAACAAAGTTTGCGGCTCTGGTTTGCAAGCCGTTATGCAAATGGCGGCCAGCATTAAGGCCGGCGACATTCAATGCGGCGTGGCTGGTGGCATGGAGAACATGGATCTTGCGCCGCACTTCGCGCATATTCGCGCGGGCGTTCGCTTTGGCGACGCTAAGTTCATTGACCACATGTCCGCTGACGGTCTCACATGCGCCTTTGAAAAATGGGGTATGGGTTTTGCAGCGGATTACACGGCAAAAACCGCTGGTGTGACGCGCGAGGCGCAGGACAAGTTCAGCGTGCAAAGCCATCTGCGCGCCGCGCAAGCCACCAAGGACGGCTTCTACAAAGCGGAAATTGTTGCGCTGAGCGCCGAGCAAATTATGCAGAAGCAAGGTCTTGATGCGGACGAAGGTTTCCGCGCCGACTCCAACCTTGAGTCGCTGACCAAGTTGCGCGCGTCATTTGAAAAAGATGGAACGGTGACAGCTGGAAACTCCAGTCAAATTTCCGACGGCGCCGCCGCGGTCATTGTTGCCAGCGAGGCCTACGCCAAGAGCATTGGCGCGAAGCCACTTGCAAAAATTATTGATTACAACACCGCTGGCGTTTCGCCCAAGGATTTATTCTTTGCGCCCAAACTTGGCATTGAAATGTTGCTGAAGAAAAACAATCTTTCAGTCAAAGACATTGACCTATTCGAAGTGAATGAAGCGTTTGCCGCGCAAGTGCTGGCCGATGTCACGCCCCTTGGTATTCCGCACGAGAAACTGAATATTTGCGGCGGCGGCGTTGCGCTTGGCCACCCTATTGGCGCCAGTGGCGCGCGCATTTTGGTCACGCTGATTCACCAACTGAAACGCACCGGCGGCAAGCGCGGCATTTGCTCGCTGTGCCTTGGCGGTGGAAACGCGGTGAGCATGTTGATTGAAATGTGCGCGTAAAAGTTGCCGTATTGGCTGAATTGAATATCACAGATTGTGATATGCACACTCTTTCTTCGCGATTGAGTGTGATCGTGGCTGATATCAGTCGCTCAAACAACTCGTTCTGCATGAATCAGTTTGCCACAAAGGTTCGACATTTACGCCGAGAGAAAATTCTAAGCGCACTATTGCAAGTGCACTATTCTTTCTTGCGTGTCCACGCCGGAAAAATTCAACCCTGAATCCGAGCCGCCAGAGCAAATGATGTTGGGCGGTCCACGCCCGCGGCTTGAAGAATTCTTTCGGATTGTGCGCATTGCATGGGAATTTTTAAATGGATTTCGAAAGTTGCACTTTGCGGGTCCGTGCGTCACGGTTTTTGGCAGCGCGCGCTTTCAAGAGGACAACAAGTGGTATTCACTTGCGCGACAAGTTGGCGCGGAGCTTGGCCGACGCGGTTTCACCGTGATGACTGGCGGCGGACCCGGCATTATGGAAGCCGCAAACCGCGGCGCGCGCGAAGTGAACGCGCCAACCATTGGCTGCAACATTGTGCTGCCACATGAGCAAATTGAGAATCCATATTGCGACACCACCGTGTGGTTTCGTTATTTCTTTATCCGCAAAGTGATGCTTGTGAAATATTCCTACGGCTTTGTGGTTATGCCAGGCGGCTTTGGAACGTTGGATGAATTGTTTGAGGCGCTCACGTTGGTGCAGACCAAGAAAATTGACAACTTTCCAATCGTGCTGATGGGCTGTGAATATTGGGATGAACTCTTTGACTTCATTGATCAACGCCTGGTTCGCGACGAAACTATTTCGCCACACGATCGATCCCTCTATCGAATCACGGACAATCCTGTCGAGGCCGCTGACTACATCAGCGAAACCGCGCGCCGCAGATTTGGCTTGAAATACGGTGAAAAAGTGCCGCGACGTTGGTGGCTGTTCGAATAAAAATTTGCAAATTGGATTTCCTATCTCCACATGGTGCTGGTTGCAAATGTTGCGGGCACTTTTAATCGTGCCGCCCTTAGACTGCTCTTATGAATCCTGTCGACTTCAGTGATCACTTGGTCATTCGCCTTTCCCACACAGATGCCGCGGGCGTTCTTTTTTATCCCAAGATTTTTGAGATTGAACAGGAGTTGTTTGAGAAATGGCTGGAAGCTGGTGGCTTCAGTTTGCGATCCATGCTTGATGGGTCGCTTGCGCCCACTCCAATCGTGCATTGCGAAGGTCATTATAAAATGCCGGCGCGCGTGGGCGACCGCCTCTCGGCAAAAATAAGCGGCGTGCATATTGGCCGTAGCAGTTACACCTTGGCATGGACTTTTTCAATTGATGGGAAAATGGCAATGCAAGCGCAAGTGAAACGCGTGGCCATGAATGTCGCAACTGGCGTCAGCGTTGACTTGCCCGAGGCCTTTCGAAAGTGGATTGTGGAAACTCAAAACCGCACCGCGCAGATTTCATAAGACGATTTAATCAAGTTGGTGAAAGTGCTCGCCTTGGGCAAGGCGCTGCGCCAACTCCGCGCGCGAATGCTTCATGCGCGAAGCGTCATCAGTTGGCATTTCAAAAAACATGTCTGGAATTAGAAATGGTTCCAGTGTTTGACGAAGTTGCTCCGCCAGCGACATGCGGAGCGTATTACGAGCTGTCGTGTTGCTGTGCGGCGCTTGAACAAGTTGCACAAACGCAACTGGACGCATTCCCCACTTTTCATGGGCAATTCCCACAACGCAGCATGAGCGCACGCTCGGCAATTCCGTAAGAGCGCGCTCGATGATTTCAGGCTGAATATTGCGGCCTCCGGAAATAAACATGGCGTCAAGTCGACCAGAAACATGAAGACGACCATGCGCGTCAATGAAACCAACATCGCGCGTGCGCAGTGGAACTGTGAACGGAACAAGAGCGCCATTGACCAGCGTTCCGCGCGCAAGAGTTGGGTTGGCAACAAGAATTTCATTGTTGGAAGAATCAATTGAGATTTGAATGCCAGGAAGTGGCGCGCCAGCAAGCGTTGCCGCGTCGCCAATATCAATGGGACCCGTTGCAACTTGCGATGCCGTTTCTGTCATTCCGTAAGTTGCGAACATTGGAAGACCTTTGCGAACAGCGCTGTCACGCAGAGATTGTGAACTTGGTCCGCCACCAAGCATGACGGCTTTGAGCGATGCAGGCGGTTGGTTCGTATCTTCCAAAAGACGTGCTAATTGCGCCGCCACAAGCGAAATATGAGTCACTCCATTCAGGTCGGACCAACATTTGGGCGCGCCGGCGTGACGAACCGCACCACCAAGAACGAGTGATCGAACGTGAATCATCAAGCCGCCAATATGTGTGGCGGGAAGAGAGGCGTGCCACAGATCGCCGGGACCAAACGCAATCGCGCGCGCGCCAATGTGCGCGCTGGCCACAAGCGCGTCAAGACTAAGTTCAATCAAGCGCGGCGCGGCAGTGGAACCACTGGTTTCAATAATCACCGAAGCGTTTGGCGGACATGAATCAAGATTTATTTTTTGCGCCGCCTGGTCGTGCGTGATTGTTTGAAGAATGTCACTCACACGCGCGGCGTTGAGTACTTGTTGGCGAGCAACTGTGGAATGATTTTTGGAAACTAGAAAAACTCTTTCGCCACGCGACCAGGCAGAACACAGCGTTGGCAGCGGGTTTTCACCTGCAACAATTTCATAAGCGACTATTGCACCCGCGTTCATTCCCACGCCTCCGCGAATGGAATTGGAAGCGGCGCGCCATCAATGAAACCATTGCGCGCAATGGCTGGCTCGCAAGAATCTTGCTCAAGAAGTGAGGCGGTGCCAATTCCGTGGGCGCGCGTGGCATTTGGAATGGATGCGGCCACATGAACAGCCACGCGCAGTGAATACGAACTTTCGTACGCGGTGGAAAGCACGGCGTCGGCTGAAAGTCGCGCGGCCTCCGCGGCCATGGCGCGAATGGCGTCCAGCGAGCCAATCGTGGACATGCGCAAGACCCACGCGGCAACGCAACCATCTCGCGCCAGCGATTCACGAAGCGCGTGCGCCTGTGTGGATTGGTCAACAACAGTTTCATCAAGCGCAATGGCAATGCCAGTGGATTTTGCAAGTTGTCCAAGTTGCGACGGATCACGCAGCGGATCTTCGAGATATTCAACACGCGATGCGTCTATTCCAACAAGTCGGGCAACACACTCGTCACGTGACAAAAGTCGATTTGCGTCAATACGAAACTGTACTGCGGGCAGCGCGCTGCACAATCGCGCCAACAACGCGCGATCATTGGACTCGCTGTCGCGGCCGAATTTAATTTTTACAACGCTGGCTCCAAGCAAAGAATCAATCGCCGCCTGATCGCACTGCGCGAATGTGCCTGGGAAAAAATACGCCACTTTTGCAGGCGCGACTTGGAGCGCGCCAAAACCGTTGAGTGTTTCCATGGCGCACGACAGCGCAAACGCAGCGCACGGCGCAAGCGCGTTTATTTCACCAAGTCCGTTGCTCCAATTTTCTATCGATTCCATGCAGAATTCAAGCGTTTCTGAATGAAGTCCGGGCAGCGGCGCACATTCGCCAAAGCCAATGCGTTCTTGGTCGCGCGCAGCGACAAAAATAATTTCACGCGCATCAACACCAACAAGCTTCCGCGAATGGGCACGCACTAGGAGCGACACTCGCAGCATCTCAAAATTCATTTCACTCCCCCGCTCATGGAAATGCCGAACCACATACCCAGCGCGAAGGCGACGCCGTACACATATAGCAGCGCGCCAAACATGGCCAGATTTTTATTCAGCACAGCGCCATCGCGTCCGCGCGCAATTGTGATGGACGCTGGCGCGAACAGAATCGCTATGAATGAGGCGAGCATGACCGTCGGTGGAAGTTGCGACACCATAACTGCGAATATGGGAACGACACATGCAATTGCATGACAGATAAAAATTTGCGCGCGGCCAAAACGCTCGCCATAACGCGCCACTAGTGTTCGCTTGCCATTGCGTGAATCACCCACGCGATCACGAAGATTATTTGTGGCAAGAAGACAGACGGCGATCGCTCCAGAAGCAAGACCACATAAAATCGCAGATGTTGTCCACGTGCCATCGCACGCAGCGCGTGTGCCCGCCACCGCGATTGGACCAAAGAACACAAACACAAATAAATCGCCAAGCCCTCTGTAGGCAAGCGAGAATGGCGGCGCGGTGTACCCCACTGCCGCAATCGCGCCGCACGCGCCAATAATCGCAAAGGCAATGCCCGAATGCATTGCTAAAAACCAAGCAGGAAACGCGGCAAAAAGAAGCGTAATGCACAACGCAGCCGCCATGGCGCGCGGCGTGACAAGGTTGCCACCAACCGCACGCGTTGGTCCAAGTCGCTCGCCTGAATCAGTGCCACGCAGTCCGTCAAAAAGATCATTGGCAAAATTACTGGCGATTTGCAAAAGACATGCGCCAACAAATGCGGCGCCTACAAGTTTCCATTGCAGCGCATCCTTCAACGCGCCATCGTAATACGCAAGCGCGCCACCCATCAGCACGGGACATAAAGATGCGCCGAGTGTCTTGGGTCGAAGCGCGGATACCCATACCGCGGCCGTGGACGGTCGCGCGGATTTCATTACGGCGCGTGCTTTCGGAAATCCGCAACACGCTTTTCAAGTTGCGCGTTCTTGCCCTCTTTGGCCTCGTCGGTCATGTAATACAACATGGTGGCAAGACCAGAAAGTTCTTGAAGGCCAGCTTGGCCATCGCAATCCGCGTTCAAAGCAACTTTGATCGCGCGCAGAGCTGTTGGAGAATTGGCCAGCATCTCGTTGCACCACTGCACGGTGACTTCCTCAAGTTCACTGACGGACACCACTGTGTTGATCAGACCCATGGAGAGCGCTTCTTGCGCGGAGTAACTGCGGCACAACATCCACATTTCCCGCGCGCGTTTTTGCCCAATGATGCGCGCCATGTAACTAGCGCCAAAGCCGCCATCAAAACTTCCCATGCGTGGCCCAACTTGACCAAATCGCGCGTTTTCCGCGGCAATAGTGAGGTCGCACATCATGTGCAACACGTGGCCGCCACCAATCGCCCACCCTGCCACCATGGCGATCACGGGCTTGTAGCAATTGCGAATCTCGCGTTGAAACTCCAGCACATTCAACACCTCGCTGCCCGAGTCCGATTTGTATCCAGCGTGACCGCGCACGCGCTGATCTCCGCCAGAACAAAACGCGCGCTCGCCTTCGCCCGTCAGAATGACAACGCCAATGTCACGATCGTTTTTGGCGTCAAGCAAGGCCGCGCGCATTTCTTCAACCGTGCGGGGCGTAAATGAGTTGCGCGCCTGCGGACGATTGATTGTGATCTTGGCTATTCCACCAGACTTGTGGTACTTCACTTCTGCAAACCCACTCGCTGACGGAACTACTTGCCAGTCACATGCGGGGCGGATTTTTTCAGAGGTCTCGGTTGATGGTTTTGGAGTCGAAATATGTTTGTGTGTTGTCATGTGGAACTCTTCAATGCTCTTTCAATAATGTCAGCGCAAGCTGAAGGCGCTTCAAGGGGAAGAACATGCCCCGCACCTGCGATCATTTCAACTGTCAAAGTGGGCGCAAGGCTCGCCGCGCGCAACGCGAAAGCAACATAATAGTCGTCTCGCTCACCAACTGCCAGAATAGTGCGCGACGCCAAGCGAGCAAGATCATTCTCGCGGCATTCAGAGCGTCCTGGAGAACAACCAGCAACACACCCAGCCCAAAATTCCGCGTCGCCAATCAAGCGGCGCGCGCGAGTGCGCGCAAATGAAGCATGCGCGCGAAACTGGGCGAACATGGGCAATTCATACCAACTTCGCGTGAATTCAAGCATTCCCTGCTCGCGCAAATCCACCGCGCGCGTGTCATCTTGTTCGGCGCGCGCCTTGCGCTCATTCGCATCATGTAAACCCGTGCTGGTTGAAAATAAAACCAGTCGCGGAGCAAGTTCTGGTTGTTTGGATGCCAGTTCAAGCGCGATGCGCCCACCCATGGAATATCCAACCAACACGTCGCAAGGATTTTTTGAAAGCTGAATTGCCAACGCGTCCGCCGCCGAAGCGATCGACGCGCACCCAAGATCTCGCAGCGAAACGCATTCACAATTGATCGCTGGATTCAGTTGAGCGCGCACATCAAACCAGTCCTCTGGCGAACCAAGAAATCCATGCACAAGAACTGCTCGCGGCATCAGCGAAACTCTTTGGCCAGCGCCGCGGTGGACGCATTCGCAATTCGCGCGCGCGCCGCTTCGCTTGCCTGCGCGTCGCAGCGCACTTCGATCAATGTGGCGCCCTTGCGACCAAGCGCCTTGGAAACACATTTGGAAAATGCCGCGCGTGTGGATGGACTTTCATGCGCAAGTCCAAACGCCTTGGCGATTGGCGTGAATTCGCGCCCATGCGGCGTGGTGAAAAACGTTTTGAACACGTCCGCATGTTTCGCCACAGGGAGATATCGAAAAATTCCGCCGCCATCATTGTTCAGCACTATCAACACAAGCGGCGTGTTGACATGCGATGCAAGTTGAAGACTGTTCAAATCATGCAGAGCGCTGACATCGCCCACAAACGCGACGACAGGTTGCCCCGACGCAAGCGCGTGGCCAACCGCGGTTGCAAAAAGTCCATCAATTCCGCTGGCGCCGCGATTGGATCCCGCTTGCCAACCCGCCGGAGGATGCAGCGCGAGAAAATCAGCGTCGCGAATTGGCATGCTCGATCCGTAAAACAGAGTTCCGTGATCCAACTCGCCGCACGCCGCGGTGGCGTCGGCGATTGCGGTGGGTTCAACCAACGCACGCTCTTGTTGCACGGCCTTGCTGGCAGCACGTGTTGCGCATGAAAGCGCGCGCTTCCAACCAACGTGTGGCCGAAGCCGCGCCCCCGCTTCAAAAACAACCGGCGCGCAATATGAACTTGACGCGCGATGCGACGGATCAACGCGCGGATCACCCGCGCCAAACAATGTCACCGCATCGTGTTGATTGATCCATGCGTTCAACCGCTTGGATACAACCGCGTCGCCAACCACCACCACCGTTTGCACCCGCAACGCCTCGCGAAGCGCCGCGTTGCCTTGGCCATCATGCGCGGCGCGCAGAACAAGATCCGCGCCCGCGGTTCCGTTGGTGGCAAGACCACTGGTCACATCGGCAAGCATGGTGCCGCGCCACTTGAAAAGCGATTCACGCGTGATGGGACTGCAACGACCCGCGATCACAAGCGCGTCTGTCAGCGCCACGCTTGACTCAACCGCGGGGCGAGTAGTCCGCCACGGCGCGCGTGATTTATCTTTTGTCCAGCGCGCAATGGATTTCAAACAATCCAAATTCCACGGCGCAATTTCTGGCGCCAGCGGTTCGCGAAACTGCCAATTCAAATGCACCGCGCCGGCCTGCGCGCCAGCATTACCGCACGCGCGCGCGAACGCTTCGTCCACGGTGGACAAAACATATTCAGCCGCAATTTGATCAGTTGGACACGGAAGATCACAGCACCATCGAGTCGCGCCCGCAAGAAGCGCGGCTTGCGAAATGGCTTGATTCGCGCCGCAATCTCTCAATTCTGCAGGCCGATCACCAGAGAACACAAGCAGCGGCGTGCGCGACATGCGCGCTTCAACAACCGAGGGCAACGCATTGGCAACCGCGGTTCCACTGGTCATCACAAGCACGGCGGGCAAGCCAGAAGATTTGGCCACGCCAAGCGCCATGAATGCGCCGGCGCGCTCATCATGCGCAACATGCGTTTGAATTTTCCCATGGCGCGCAAACGCAATGGCAAGCGGCGCGCTGCGAGACCCGGGACAAATCACCGCGTGACGCACGCCAAGACGAAAACATTCCTCAACGGCCAACATGGTCCAAGCAAGATTGATGTTCGGCGCGTTATGCATTTGCAGAGTCGCAAGATATCAGGTCGCTTCGGCCACTCGCACAATGC
>CAIUGT010000019.1 GCA_903898755.1 uncultured bacterium
CTTTGAAAGAAACACACATGACTGAAAGTCGCCTGACAGTTCTTAAGACACACAAACTTTTCATCAAGGGCGCGTTTCCGCGCGGTGAAAGTGGCCGCACGCATCCGCTTCATGACAAAGACGGTGGAGTGTTGGCGCAGCTGTGCACCGCAAGCCGCAAAGATTTGCGCGAAGCCGTTGAGGCCGCGAAGGCCGCGCAACCATCATGGGCCGCTGCCACGCCATATTTGCGCGGACAGATTGTGTATCGCCTTGCGGAAATGATTGAAGGTCGCGCCGATGAATTAGCGGCGGCGCTGCGCGAGACCACGGGTGCAAGCGCAAAGAGCGCGCGTGCCGAAGTGGATGCCGCCATTGATCGAACAATTTGCTTCGCGGGTTGGGCCGACAAAATGGGCAGCGTGCTAGGCAACCAAAATTCGGTCGCCGCGCCGTACTGGAATTTCACGGCGCCGGAATCGGTGGGCGTGCTTGGAATCATCGCGCCGGAAGAAGCACCGCTCCTTGGTTTTGTATCCATGTGGCTACCCGCTTTGTGCGCTGGCAATGCCGTGATTGTGTTGGCAAGCGAAACTTTGCCGCTGCCCGCGTTGCTGATGGCGGAAAGCATGCCATCTTCCGATGTGCCGGCGGGCGTGTTTAATTTGCTCACTGGATTCCGCGATGAATTGTTAAAACCATTTGCAAGCCACCGCGAAATTGATGGCGTTGTTGCAGCGGTGAACAATGCGCAAGCCACCGTATTGCGCGAGCAAGGCGCGGACAACTTCAAGCGCGTTCGCATTCTTGACGAGCGACACGATTGGTCAAGCGCAACATGTGATGGTCCCGACGCGTTTAGCGGCGTGGTGGAATACAAAACCACGTGGCACCCGCAAAGCTCGGAGTAACGGCGCGGCTTCTAGAATTTACAAATCAACCTTTGAAGAATTTGAAGTGACGCAACCACTTCACTGTGTGAAAGATAATTTCACGCTGGCGGGCGAACGACCTTGCACATCAAAAATGCTCAACGTGTTGATGGTGGGCATGGCTTCAGTTGGAAGCTCAATGCGCGCGCGCTCATTCTGCGTGTTGTAGTCCCCCACTATTTTCCCGTTGAGTAAAATATGTCCGTACGAAAGGCCTTCGCACAAAATGGAAATGGGGCCGCTGACAACGTCTGGCTTGGCGAATGTGGTGGTGAACCAGCGCGGTTCGCCGGGCTTGAGCGACTTGAGTGGCTGCCATGCATCCAGCGTTTTTCCTGGCATTTCCCAGCGCGCAAAACTCCATGTGGCGTTGCTGGCAAGCGTGGGCTGCGCTGACTGATAGAAGCGCAGTTGCTTGCACATGTTTTCTGTGGCGACTTTCGCCAACATATCTGGCGTGGTCGCGGCGGATGTGCGCGCGGCTTTTTTGGAAACGTGCGCTGACTCGCCCGCCGCATGATCGTGAGCGTCCAATTCATGGTCGCTTGCGACAGGCACCAATACCAATTCGTTCACTCCGCTTTTTAAACCAACCTTCACTCCTTTGGGCGGCGCGCGCAACACAAGCGCATCGCCAAGTTCGCCGCGCCAATCAATAAAGTGAATCATGGCGCCATTGAGCAACACCACCGCGCGCAAATAAGTTGCCGGCGCGTCGACTGTGATTGTGCCCTTGCCGGAATACAAGAATGAAATTTGCGCGGCATGCGTGGACATGTGATGACCAGGTGCAACGCCTGGAAGAAACGCGGCGACCTTAAATGGATCAACGCTGGGTGAACTGATCACAGTGATTTTTGTTTTCAGCGGCGCCACTGCAAGCGCGTGACCAAACACGCCAACCGCGCGATGTTGATACGCGGAGGTGGCGCTTGTTCCGCCTTGGCGCGCCAGCAACGTGAGCGTGTGCGCGGCGGCTTTGCTACTTGCAGTTGATTTGGGTGCGCGGCTGCTCTTTGTGTTTTGTGTTTGACTTGCTGCGCCAACCAATTGCGCCGCATTCTTGGCGGCTGATTTCATTGGCGCGATCAACAAAGGCAGCTCCGCTGATTTTTCATTGAGCACGCCAAGATATTTTCCATTCAGCCACGCTTGCATATAGCCCGTCGCTTGGGGAAAGTGCACGGTTTGCGGCGCATTTGATTTCCCATCTGGTGTCCAACTGAGTTTGTACCAACCCCACCCAGCCGCCGCGCCACACTTGGACAAACTGTGCGGCTCGCCCAACGTTGCAAAGCGATCGCTTTGACCAAGCACATAATCCTGACATGTGGCTACTTGCCAATCTTTCAGCGCGCGCTCCACGTGTTTGTGCGGCGCGGAAGTGGTCAATTCCGTCACCTCGCCGTCAAGCGAAACACGAAATGCTTTTGTGAATCCCGGGCTCAGATGCGCGCCCGCGATTTCAATTTGATCCGCTCCAACTGTCAGGCCCTGCGCGTCCACAAGCGTGGCGTCAATGTGCTCTTGATTGCACACCACCACCGTGACTTTCTGGTGCATGAACACCAGTGGCTTGTCGCCAACCTTGGGAAGCATGAACTCAATCACGGCGCCATCAATTGAAAGAACGCCGTAGGTTTGCGCGGCGCCTTGCAACACCAACATTTTCTTTTGTATGAACGCAAAGGGCGACAAGTTGCAGAAATCCATCAGGCCAGCGCCATGCAAATTGATGTCTGACAAATACCAACCCACCGGCGCGTCGCCCAAATGCACGGGCATGCGCACGCCACTGGGCGTGATAATGGTGGTGGCATCGCGGCGCGGCTTGCCTGGCTCGTCAGCGCCGCGAAACACAAATACAATCGTGCCGTTGCCCTGCACCGTGACAACGGCGAATGATCCGGGCGTAAGCGAATCAAGATCTTGCACCGCGGATTGCTTTGAAGCGTCGGCGTCGGCGAAAACAAATCCAAAGTTGTTTGAGAAACTCACCATGCGGCGCAACTGGCGCGTGTTGTTGTCGGGTTGACCAACGCAATCCAACATTGCGGGCACGGCATTGGTGCGATCAGCGCGCGCCACGCCAGGCAATGTGGGTTGACCGCCCGCGCATAAAATTTGGCCCATTCGCCGCAAATACTCCATGCCATCGCTCCAACCATTCATGTTGAAGTTGGCGATTTTTTTGGCTGATTCACTGGCAATTTGCTTGCCCGTTGATTTGGTGATCGCAACATTGGCGTTGCGGCCCGCGGCGCGCGCGGCCTCTTCACGAATTTCCACAAATCGCGGAGCGTCAGGCTGAATGGTTCGCAGTTGACGCAAGTTGGAAAAGAGATCGCTCCAACCTTCCCACACTTCAACGCAACCTTCCACGGAAATCCACAAGCCATTGTTGGTGAACACGGGAACCGTGAACCCACTCTCGCGCGCGTAGCGCAAAAGTTCCGCGTGATATTTTTTACCCTCGGGCTCGTTGCCGCAATTCCATGCATGTTCAATTTGAACGGCGCATAACGGACCGCCGTTGTTGGCGCGGCCACCCGCGAAGCCTTCACCACGACGCGCTTCAACGGCGGCTTGCAGAGCGGCCACTTCTTTGCCCACCGCTTGGAAAAACTTGACGGTGTGTTTCATAAATGCCTCGTTGACCACGCGCAACTTCATGTCAGGCTGATCCGCAAGCCACGCGGGCAAACCGCCGCCATCAAATGGTTCTCCCACAACTGGTCCCATGCGCAACACAACATGCAAGCCAAGTTCGCCGCACAAGCGAACGAACGCGCCAACATCAAGGGCGCCGGTGAAATCCATGCGACCCAAGCGCGGCTCATGTAGACACCACGGCGCGCTGGTTCGAATGGTGTTGAAACCCATCTGCTTTAACGACAGCAATGCGGCGCGCCAACGTTCGGGAGCAAGCAGCGCGTACTCAACATTCGCGCCGATCATCCAAAGACGATTGCCGTTCCAAATGAAACTTTGACTGTCGTAGGTAAGGCTTGGCATTGCGGTACATAGATGTTCGCTGAAACAGAGC
>CAIUGT010000020.1 GCA_903898755.1 uncultured bacterium
ACGATTTTTTAAATGGAAAGTGGTCCACCACTCGCACTCTTGGAATTGAAAGTTCCTCCGCGCCAACCCTGGGCAAAGATAAAAACGCGACAGGGATTGGAGCTCACATGGGAACACCCGGAACACCAAGTCCTGGCGCAGGCGATCGTCCATCGAGACCAAATGGCGCTAAGACCCCAAGATCAACTCCGAGTTCCCCGCTTGGTTCTATTCCCAGCAATCCACAGGCGGGTCGTCCAGGTCCGGGTACTGGCATTGCTCCAGGCACTGGCGTGCCTGAAGGCGCGCCGCTTCCAAATGAACCTATTCATCCAGTTCCACCTGCTGAACCAAATCCATCCGCAATGCCTGACTCTCCACCAACGCCCGTTGCTCCAAATGCTTCTAGCAACAAGGGTTGGGAATCAAATCAGATGGCCGCCCCACCGCCATTTACATCCGAACAAATCAATGGCATGACGTTGACGGAAGCTGCTGCCACCCAAGCCACCATCCAAAAGGCGAAATCCAACCCCACCCTTGATGGGGCTACCGCCGAGCGCTTGGCCAATGAACTTTCCCAAATTGCTCAAAGAATAAATGATTTAAAAAAAGGGCAATCTCCGCCGTCTTGAGCCGTTGCCCAAGTGCGTGGTTGGTACCTTCACCCATGCAGTTTAAGTTGTGAAATCGTTCGTTTATTTCGTCACGGAAAGACCAATTTGGTCGATACTTCAAGAGCCATTTATTCGGATTTCTAAAGCCTTGCGACCAATTCAAAAACAACTTTGCTCATTACGCACTGCCTTGCTTATTGCAACGGCATTGGTGGCTCCTGCATTGGCCATGTCAGCTATGGATCCAGCGGATAGACCAACTCGTCCGCAACCCGCCCCGCAACCTGTTGCGACCGTTGTTGAAAAACCAATTGCATTTCACTCAGCGGTCATTCTTGCACAAGATGCTTCTCGCCGACCAGCGGCAACTCCGCAACCAAATGCGGCAAGCAGCCCTGCGAAAACAAATACCTCAACGCAAACAGCGGCTCCGGTTGCAACTCCAGCTTCTTCGCCAACTGAATCTGCGGCGCCAGATTCATCCGCAGTTTCCGCGTCAACTGACACGACAAATACAACTCCGCCACCTGTTGCAAATGAAGTGCCAGCTGGCGTGGTTCAACTTGAAGGCTCGCTTGTTTCAGCAGGCGCCAAAGAAATTCGCGGATCTCGTCGGGTGGGTCCAACCGACAAGGTGAAGTTGGCTTTCAAAGACACAAAAATCGAGGACACAATTCCCTTCATCGTTGAGACCACGGGCAAAGCGGTTCTAATTCGTTTGCAGCAAGTTGCGGCCATTAAAATCACAATGGTCATGGACAAAGAAGTAACACGGCAAGATGCCCTGGATTTGTTGTTCCAAGCGTTTCGACTGAACCAAGTTGGCGTGGTTGAAACCGAAAAGATTGTCATGATCGACATGCTGAGCGACATGAACAAATTGCAACCCGTCACGGTGCTTGGTCCTGAAATCGATGTCGCCGCGCTCGCCGAAGATGGAACGATTTGCATCAAGATTTTTAAGATTGAAAATACAAAGGCGCAAAATGTGTTTGATCAATTGCAGTCGACCAATCCGCCTGACTACATTCAATTCAGCCTGGATTCGAACTCCAATCAAATTATTCTTGAAGGCGATATTGGATACGCCAAGCGTGTGCAACGAATGATCACGCTGCTTGATGTGCCCGCCTATTTGGAAGTTCGAACGGAAACTTTCAAACTGAAGTACGCGGATGCCACGCAAATTTCCACACTGATACAGGATTTATTCGCGGCCAAAACTGTTGGCGGTGGCGGAGCGGCGGCGGCAACGCAACCAGGTCAACAAGGCCAACCGCAAAGACCTGGTCAGCCCGCGCAAGTGCGGCGCGCTGGTGGCGGCAGCGGCGGTGAAGGGCTTATTCCTGGAACCAGCGAACAACTTGTGGTCACGGTTTTGCCAACCATGAACTCACTGACCATTCGCGCTGAGCCAGAAATTCTTGTTGAGATTCGCCGCCTCATCACCACAGCGTGGGATGTTCCAATTACAAAAGATGGCCAACCATTTCGCTTGTACGACTTGAAGTACACCGATCCGATCAAGGTGAAAGATTTATTACAGGCGCTGCTTGAATCTGGTGGTGGTGGCGGTGCTTCGGCAACACGCAGACCATTCTCCGCGGCTGGCGGAACTGCTGGAGGCGCAAATAGAAATGCTGGCGCAAGCCGCGCGGGTGGCGGCGGTGGCGACAGTGGCGCGGATGTCGCGGTGTCCAATGTCTTCCGTATCGAGGCCTATCCAGATTCTGGACGCTTGCTTGTGGTGACCAAGACTCCAGATAATTTTGTGTGGCTGGACAAACTCATCAAAGACATTGATCAACCGCTCAAAGCTGGCTTGCCAATTAGCGTGGAGTTGAAGCATGCAAGCGCCGTGCAAGTGGCCGAAATTCTGAACGCTCTGCTTGCCGAAGCGGGAAGTGGCAGCGGAATTAAAGCTCCCAATGAAGGCTTGACGGGAATTGATTTCCAAGGCGCCGCGGCTGGCGACGCTGGCGGAACGGGTCAAACAACAACCACTGCGAGCAACGGCTCCGCGGGTGGAACCGCGACAGATATTAAATTTCCATGGCAAACAGCTCGTGGCGCTGGCGACACAGCGACTGAAGTGAGCGCGCTTGTTGGTAAGACACGAGTGGTGCCAAATGCTGGACAGAACAGCGTGCTTGTGCTTGCCACTCCAGAAATCCAACAGGCGATGATGGACATCATTGAAAAGTTGGACAAGCCAGGTCGCCAAGTCATGATTAGCGCCGTGCTTGCGGAAGTTGTGCTGGGTGATCAATTTGCGTTTGGCTTGAAGTTTGGAAAGCGTGGCGACATTCAGCCGCTCACCGGAGCCAATGCGATCGTGATCAATGGCCAAGGAACAACTCCTATCTACGAAGGAACTCGTACAGGCGATTTCATTGGCGACTTGACGTCGAGCGTTCTCTCTTTCGGAGTTGACGCGTCGGTGATCTTGCAAGCGCTTGAAGAACAAACTCAAGTTCGCATTTTGCAGCAACCGCGCGTGTTCACAAGTGATAATCAAGAAGCCAAGTTTTTTGACGGCGCGGATGTTCCTTTTCAAACGGGTTCAACGACTGGTGGAACAACGGGCGGTGGAACAACCGCCAGCTTTGATCAGATTGCCGTGGGAATTGGCCTGAATGTGCGACCGCGCATTACCAAGGATTTGAATGTGGCCATGCAAATTGAAATTCTTTTAAGCAACGTGGATACCACCACGCGCACGGTTGTGACCCCAGGAAACAATCCAACCATTCAACGACGCCAAACCAACACTTCTGTCGTGATTAAGAATGGCCAGACCATTGTCATCAGTGGAATCCGCAAGGAAACCGAGAACAAAGTGAAGACCAAGGTTCCTGTGCTTGGCGATGTTCCTGTCTTGGATTGGGTCTTCTCGTCTACGGAAAAAGTAAGCGCTGCAACAGAACTGGTGCTGTTTGTAACCCCGATTGTTGTTGAGAACCCAGATGGCAACGACACGAATTTCAATGTGGATGAAATCAAACGCCTGCGTGCGCTTGAGAAGCCGTTGGACAGCAAGACGGAGGAAATGTTGAAGTTGCTTGATGATAAAAAGGGATCCACTCAACCCGCCAAAGCCAACCCGACCGACGAACCGCTTGAAACGATTGTGACTCCGCCAGTCGCCAGTTCGCCTGTAGTTGCTCCAGCTTCCTCTGCGACAACGAGTACCCCCGCAGCAACTTCGACCGCACCAACGCCAAGTAATTCTGGTGCGAACGCCGCAACTTCTCCGCCACCCAAAGGCTGATTTTTTGAACAGCGCTCCTGTTCAAATCACGCCCATTTCGTCTAAATACAATTGACGCACTTGAGCCAAGTTCGGAAATGGCGCCTTACAATTTTCTTGTCATGACTTGCAAAATGCGCACACTCTCTACTTCAATCCTGAAGCACTTGGCTTGCGCAATGGCGTGCGCCAGTTGCGTGAAACAGGTGACTCCACTGGGTCCGGGTCGACTGATTGTGAATAGTTCTCCAAGCGACACCATTGTGCGAAATGATTCTGGAGCTGTGACCCGCGACACTTCCTTGGGATTTCGACTGAATTCAATGGCGTCCGTGCAAACGGATGGCTTCTTTCTGCCGCTTGCCAGTTCCGACGGCATGCGCTTGGCTTGGCAGCAACAATCAAATTTTAATTGGCCGTTATTGCTGGCGCTACCAGAGGCTTCGCTTGCGGCGCGTGGAGTTGTGGCCGTGCGCGCATTGGATGAACTGGAACCCACCCACACGTGGAACGGCGCGTTCATGTTGGGAAGATCTTGCAATAGCGACGGCGTTCTTGTTGAAAGCCCGCAACCGGATGGGACCCGATGGATAGGTGTTTTGCCTTGGGAAGGTGGCGATGCGCGCTGGTTGGTGCGGGACGCAAAAGTAAACGCATTTGCTTCCGTTGGACCACGCGGCGAACTGGCGTGGTCACATCGTGAAATTGGCGAGGCGGAATTTTCATTGACCGTGGAGCGCCCTGAAGGAAAATTTGAATGGCCGCGCAAAGACAATGAAAGTTGGCTGCTTCCAATAGTGGCGACAGACGGAATTTTTGCTGCGCATCTTCGTGATGGCGTGCTTGAATTGGCGTACTTGCCGCTCAGACCTGGACAAAGCATGACCACGATTGAGTCACGATCCGCAATTCTTCGCAAAAGTATTTCTATCCGTGGCTCGGAAAAAATGGCGTATCAATGCATCGGGTCTCTGCCGCCTGATCGTGCGGTATTGGCTGACGGCTCCTTGCTTTTTTTTCACCCAGACCTTGGACGCATGGCGATTTGGCAACCGAACAATGACACCATTACGGCTCTTCCATTTGGAACACTTTCAGCAACAGCAACGGGTCCAAAGCAATTATTGATTTCATTTCGAGATCACTTGGCCACACTTTCGTTGCCAGTGGATTCGGTGCGTGGTCCAGTGACCCTGCTTGAAGATGCATGGATTGCGCGCGCACCAAGTGGCGAGGGCAGCAGTCCTGGGCGAATCATATTGCTCTTGCCCACATCTCAACAATGCAAAATTGCCGAGCTCAATTTTAATTAATCGATCACTGTGGGCAAGTAAAAAATAAAACCCAATGTCGGATTGCGATTGCGTGAAGATGAAATATCAATAGTGCACAAGCTGTGCAGAGCAAATTCGACAGACACTGAAACGCGGACGAGCAGATTCATAACCCGGACGATTACTCATCATCGTCGTCGTCATCGTCATCATCGTCTGTTTCCTCTAAATCAGAATCTTTCTTTTTGCTTTTGCCTTTACGCTTTTTCTTCTTCTTTTTGGCAGAGTCGTCGTCATCGTCGTCATCGTCGTCATCGTCGTCATCGTCGTCATCTGAGTCGTCGTCGTCATCGTCGTCATCATCATCGTCGTCGTCATCATCATCGTCGTCGTCGTCATCATCGTCGTCGTCGTCATCATCGTCGTCGTCGTCATCATCGTCGTCGTCCGTGGCCTCTTCACCAGGAACGTCTTCTTCCTCGTCGTCATCATCGTCATCAAGATCGTCGTCTTCTTCTTCGGTTTCTTCCTTCTCTTCTACTTCCGCATCTTCGTTGCCAAAATCATCTTCCTCCGCGAAGTCGTCATCGTCATCTTCAAATGGATTAATGTCCTCGTCATCATCTGGACCATGCATGACAATGGCCGCGGCTTGACGCGCTAAAAGAATTTGGAAAACATCTTTTTCAACCGCGGTCTGAGTGTTGATTGTGGTGGACATGGGTGTTTAAATCTCAACAGGGTTATCTGTGAGAATGGACTTTTTGTCAATGGGACAAAGGGGCGGGAATTGCCATGGTTTTATCATCGCCACCAATGAAGATCCATCCATCGATGGCGTCAGTCTTTGCGATTCTTCCAAGGGTGCTGCGAACCGGAATGGGGAGGGCTACGGCACGCAACCCGTCAGCCGGGCGAAACTCGCGCAACACAATTCCCAGCCCGCTGGAATACTCCTCAACAATTTCAGGGCGCGCCGTATCAACGACGTACACCGTGCTTTGTCCAAGAATGACATTTTCATATCGACGATCCACAGCGACCGCATCGGCACCTTGCAAAGCTCCATCCGAGCCGTACAACCCAAGTCGCTGCGTGCGCAACGCAATCCACTGATTGTGAAATGGAATGAGAATGGGCTGTGACAATTTCAGGTTGGTTTCCCACTCGCCACTTGGTGGACTTATGAAGGCGAGTGGATTGACTCGACCGGTCGCCATGTTGAAGGCTGCGGAATTTCCGGAACGCTCGCGAATAAAACAAAGCGATCCCGCAATTTGGGCTGGTGGCGCATCTTTATAACGACGATCATGTTGACTCCAACGAGTCGGCAAGTGCGGCGCAAGTTCCAGGGCGGCAATGACCTCGTCGGTGGCGATCAGAAGACAATCTGGAAGGATGCGCAACCAGCGAATTCTTCCCCACTCCTCCGGAAGAACTCGCTGAGCGACTGTTGCGCCGTTGAATGAATTCACCAATTGAATCACGGTTGGATTGCTCGCAAGCTCGTCGTGTGTTGCGACTTCAAGACCGGCGACAGCGACCAGAGTGGATGAAGTTTCAATCGCGTCAACGTCATGTATGACGCAGGAAGTTTGCCACTGCGTAGCGCCGGTCGTGTTGTTCACGCCAATCACCTCGCCATTGGTGCGAATGAGGGCGCAAACAGGTCCAGATCGTGAACACACAATGGCGGCCGCTTCCGCACGATCCAATGCGGTGGGAAGTTGCACCGAGGCAAGTTTCTGCGGGTCAAACAAAGCCGCCACGGAATCAACTCGCCAAACAGGCGCGCCGTCCGTGGGATTGAGCGCGAAGAGCGCGCCATCCTCGTGGGATTGAGGACACCAGAACACAATGTTGGGAAGCATGGCCATGACCGATGGATCGCGATCTCCCAAGTTGCTTCGCCACACAATGTCAAGTTTTTCTGCGCTGCGAAGCAATAGAGATGATGGCTCCGCGAACAACACTGATGAGTTCGTACGCTCGCGTTGCGCTTGCGGATCCATAGCAAGCAGGCGTCCTGCAAGCGTTGTGACCAGCGGTTGCGCGGAACCTAATTTTGGAAAATTTTCAGGTGAAAGTTCACTCGGCCAACTCACCCCCGCCGAATCGCTTGCATTCATGGCAACACACATTTTTTCAAAATCAAGCCAGCCCATGTTGCGCGCGCGCAATGCGGCTTCTTGTGAAACTCGATGCGCGTCAGCGGGCGTGCGCGCCAATAACGCCGCGATATTCACGGCATTCATAAAGGTCAACGCGTCGCAATTTTGCATGGATTGCAGCGCATTGTCTGCGGCTTTCTTGCGTAGCGACATGGTGGCTGTTTGTGGCTGTGAAAGAATTCGCTCAAGAGCGGCCACTTTGGCGGAAGTTTTGAGTGGTTCATCCCCCACCATTTCATTCGCAATTTCCTTGGATTCCAAAATGGCAACCCACTGCTCAAGCGCCTCGGGCCATTGATCTTGTTCGGCTGCGAGATCGCCCACACGCAACGCCACCGCCGCTTGTTGCGCGGATGAGCGCGCACACGACTTGGTGATTGACAGAAGTTTTGCCTGCGTGGCTTGATCGATCTCCTTCATGGTGAGCACCGCCAAAAGTTTTCCAATGATTTCGTCACGCAAGAGCGTTGAATCCAAATTGTTTTGATTGATTGCGTTGGCCATGGATGTGGCTCCCTCCAACATCAACTCTTGCCTTGCCCAGGAACGACCGAATTCAAAGAGCGCAAGACCACTGCGAGGATCGTTTGAATTCTCAATCAGTCGCGCGCGCAACAATCGCTCGCCTTGGGTTGCCTGCATGGACAACGAAATCTGCTGCGCGCCCACAACAATGAGTTGTCCATTCTGTAGCGCGAGATTGCCTCCGGCCTCAAGCGGCAATTCACCCGTGACGTGGCCAGTGACGGGATCAAGCAAAATCGCTTTGTTTTGCAGAGGAACCGCAAGTATGGACAGACCATTTTCATCCGTCGCCAAAGCGCACTCGCCGCGCACCGCGGCGTGTTCGTTCAACTGACTTGAAAGTTTCCACAGAGTGTGCCGCGGGTCTTCGATGTCAACCGCCACGACATCCTCACACAAAAGATAGAGACGCTCGTGATCCGCCAGCAATGCGCGCGCGGCGGGAAGTTGCTCACTGACACCAAGCATGGTCGACCATTTGGTTGATCCATCAAGCGCGCGCATGCAGACCAATGTATTTTGATCGGGCGCAATCCAGAACACGCAGTCATTGGCGACCACCGGCGAGGGAAGTTGCCACGCGGGATTGGAACTGCGTGGCTCACGAAGCGGCGGCGTCCAGCGACGCAACCAAATAATGTGACCGTTGGATGCGTCGATGCGCGCCACCACGCCCAAACTTGTGGCGGCAATCACATCGCCGTTGAACTGCGTTGGAGAACTCAACGGACGCGAGACCGTCAATCGAACGCCGCCCGCCGCGCCAAGTGAATTAGCCCATCGCAAAGCTCCGGTCTGTAGATCAAGCGCAATCAACCACGCCGCGCTTTCAAGACGCGAATTACTTTTACGCGCTTGCACAATCACCACGTCATCTAAAATAACCGGATCGCCGTGCGGAAAGAGTTCTGAAAAC
>CAIUGT010000021.1 GCA_903898755.1 uncultured bacterium
ACATCGTCGGGCAAGAGCAATCGAATTGTCGCGAGTCCGGACATGGGTCCCTCGCCCGCGGTCAAGCCAACAAAATTCGCCGCGAACGTAAGCGTGGCCATGGCGAAAAGATCGGCGATGAATATGACAAGTGAAATTCCAATTGCCGCCATGATGAGATAAAGCAACCCTTGCAACGGTCGGCGCAACACATAGGCCACGGTTCGTTGCGCGGCTTCAAGACCATCGCAGCCTTCGCAAGCCGACGCCGCCACCGCCAGCGGCATGCAAAAACCCCATGGAATTAAGGCAATTGACGCAAAAAACGCCAAGACAATGACAAGGCCGTATGCGAGTCCGGCGAAAATATCTATAAGTGGAATGCGGCTGAGCCAGCCAAGCATGGCGGCCACAGGAAGAAGTACGACAAGCGTAAGCAGTGGCCACACTGGAACCAGCGCATGGTTGATCCAGCGTGGTTTCACAAACGCAAACGCGTCGGCGGCGGAAAGTTTGGCTTTGCCGGCCAAATCAATTGCGGTCATGCGGCACATCGCGGCGCCGCCCGCGCCCATGGCAATGATAAAGGCCGCACCAAAGACAAAACAAAACCAACGATCATCACGCCAACAGGCCAACGGCAAATCAATGAAGAGATTTGCGAACGCGCCCACAGCCATGACTGGACTGACGGTGAGAACACCAACGGCGAGCCCATCAATGCAACGACCCACAGCGATGGAAAATGAGTCGAAGGTTCCCTTGCGGCGATACGACTCGAGTCGCTCCAGCGCGCGGCGAATTCCGTCTGCTTCAAATCCGCTGACGGAACCAAGGCGACTTTGCAGCAAACTACAAACAGTTTCAATGTCCACTCCGCCGCGCGTGTCCATGCCAGCGGGCCGTTGATCTGGCGGCAAATTTTCCAGCGCCGCTCGCCGCGCAACATCGGATGCGACGGCTGAATCAATTGAACTGCGAGTGGGCGACAACAAACCTGCGGACTGAATCATGGGACCGCGCAATGCGTCGTAAAAGCGCCCCGCCACAGCCAAAGCAAGCACAATAAAGGTTGCGGCCAAAAGCCGAGATGGTTGAAACGCGCCCGTGGCGGAATTGAGAACCCGCGGAAATACAAGCGCTGAGCGAAAATCAATTTGATCCACCACTACTCGTTCGGCCATTGTTCTATCTCCTGTTGCTGGTTGAAACAATCTTCGAGCGAATGCTAACTCAATTGAGGTGCATTGTCAGAGGAGCGCTTGCATGATTTGGATACCCTAGCCCGCTATGAGCATTTCAACCCACACCCAAATTGACAGCGTGCTTGCCAAGACTGATGCCAACCAACCCGCGGGAATTGAGCGGCTGATGGAGTTCTTGCGGATACCAAGCGTGAGCACGGATCCCGCTTTCGCAGCCGATGTTCGCCGCGCGGGAGAGTGGGCCTCCAAAATTCTGACTGAATGCGGATTTGAATCGCGACTTGTAAAGACGCATGGTCATCCAATGGTGCTTGCCAAACATCCTGGACCCAAAGGCGTGACAGCGCCGCGCGTACTTTTTTACGGCCACTATGACGTGCAGCCAGCCGACCCGATTGAATTGTGGACGAGTCCACCGTTTGAACCAGTGATCATGAGTGGCCCGATGGGAAAGCGCGTTGTGGCGCG
>CAIUGT010000022.1 GCA_903898755.1 uncultured bacterium
CGACATTGAATATGGGTTGATGCAGTGGCACACGGTCATTGGCGCAAAACACTTTGATGGCGAAAGTCAATTTGAGAAGGCCGCTTTTGATGTGGCTATGTACCACCATGAGCGTTGGGATGGCAAAGGCTATCCAGGACTCGTGGATTACCAAACAATCGGCGGCACTCTTGATGAGCTGAAAGACACGCCTCATTTGAAACAAGGTTTGAAGGGCGAACAGATTCCACTTTTTGCCCGTCTGGTTGCCATCGCGGATGTGTTTGACGCGCTTGCGAGTCAACGCGCTTACAAAGAACCTTGGAATGACGAACAAATTAAAGCAGAAATCCGCGCGGGCTACGGCACGCATTTTGACCCACAGCTTGTCGATATTTTCCTGGAAAATTATGAGGATTTGAAAGCCATTCGCCAGCGATATGACAACACGCATGGTGTCGTTTCGACATAATTTGTGTGCAGAAACGATGCGCGGAATTTGAACTGCAAACTATGAAGTGACGCGTCTTGTATTAGGAGACATCGCGCGAAAGCTTTTGATAGTGCTCACGTTCGCCGCGGCCACGCAGTGGATAATCCTTGCGCAATGGATGCGCCGGGAAATCTTTCCACAACAAAATACGGCGCAGGTCTGGATGGTTGCGGAACCGAATTCCAAACATGTCGAACACTTCGCGCTCCATCCACTCGGCGCCCGGCCACAGGTCGGTGACCGAATCAACAAAAAGCGTTGGGTCGGCTTCAATACCAGTCGTGTCAATGGACGGATTCAAATACACCTTTAAGCGAAGACGGCGTTCAAATTGGAAACTGCACAAGTTGTAGACCACGGCAAAGCGCGCGGGTTGCTCGGCGGGATACTCCAAATAATCCACGCCCGCCAAATCGCTGAGAAAGTTGTAGCGGCAGTTGGGGTCGTCGCGTAGAAAGCGCGCCACTTCATGCAGGGAAGTTTCCGGCACCACAAGCGAAGTCTGTCCACGAAATTCTGTCGCCAAAAATTTGACTTGCGGAAATCGCTCTTTGACAAGAGGCAGGGTGGGGTGATCAAGTTTGGTCGCGGCTGGCATAGGCAAATAGTTTAGCCACGATGGCGAGGAAAGTGGCGGGGAATTTTACGTGATGGATTTGGGATGGATGGCGTCAATTCAAATATGAACTCATGCGAGCGAGTTCGAATTGATGGTGCTGCCTGGATAGATGCGGACTTCGCGCGTTTTGAAACTTGCAAAATTTTCCAGAAAAAAGGCGCTTATTTCAAAGGGAATGAAAAAGAATGTCAAAGTGCCTTCGGAGTTGGCGGGCGTTCGCCGACTGAAACAAAATTCAGGCAGGGAGAAAAAATGTATCAATTTAAATTATTGGTCGCGATGGGTGTGTTTGTAATGGCGATAAGCGTGGGCTGTTTGACGGGGTGCAAGACCCATTCTGAAAAAATCACTTCACCAGACGGAACAATTCGAGAAATTAAGGACGTAGAGTTTTTGCCAAATTTCAATCCTCTCTTGTTCACATACGACGTAAAAGACGTGGGAGTGACAGAGGAGGGACTCATCGTTCGGGAATGGACGCCTACGAATGGCGGCGTCACTGTGTGGGAAGTTGAAGGTAATTTTTATGGAGTGAAAGTCATAGTTCGGGCTCCGATTTTGTCGCGGAATAACTCGCAAACTGAAGCCGACTTAGATGAAGTTGAGTCATTACAGGCAAGTGAATACAGAATTTCCGCCGATTATTTAGCGGATAGCGCGGTGTTGGAGGGACAAATCGTTGGCACAAACAATTGGCAAGTGATTGTCAGCGGTGATCTAGAAACCGTGGCCATTGCTGCCATGCGACGTAATTTGGGTGTCCTGGAATTTGAAAACGAGTTTGGCGCGTGGAGTATTCATGTGGATTCTCCAATTCCAGTGATTATCACGCGACTGAATGGCGAGATCTTAAACGTACGTGGCGTGGGCGCTTCGATGAAGCCCAAGCTGGACACGACATTGAATGAACGATGCCGCTAAAGCAACGGTGGGAGGAATCCCGGCGGAGGCGAAAGTCTCCGTCGGGATGTTGCATGTACGCTCTCTTATGTGGTCAGCCAGAATCAAAATGTGATTTCGCTTGAGTGTGTTTCCAAGATGTACGGTGGAAATACGCACGCACTGCGCGATGTCTCGCTGAATGTTGGCGCGGGTGAAATTTTTGGATTGCTTGGGCCCAATGGCGCCGGGAAAAGCACGCTTGTAAAAGTGTTGCTGACCGTGGTGAAGCCAACGGTGGCGCGCGGCGCAATGCTGGGCAAGCCGATCGGTGACAAGAAAACATTGGCGCGAGTTGGATATTTGCCCGAGCAACATCGATTAGCGCCGTACCTCACCGCGCGTCAAGCCGTGGAATTTGTGGCCGCGCTTTCAGGCGTTGACCGCGCCACACGGAAAAAGCGCGCCGCGGAATTGTTGGATCGTGTGGGACTTTCAAAATGGATGGACCGGCGAGTGAATGTGTTTTCCAAGGGCATGCGCCAGCGTGCTGGTTTAGCCGCCGCGCTTGTGAATGATCCGCAAATTGTTTTTCTTGACGAGCCAACCGATGGCGTGGATCCCGTCGGGCGCGTTGAAATTCGCGACCTGCTTATTCAGATGCGCCGCGAAGGCCGCACCGTGTTCTTGAACAGTCACTTGTTGGGCGAGGCCGAGCAAGTCTGCGACCGTGTTGCAATTTTGGTGCAAGGCCGTGTTGTGAAGCAGGGGCGCATGGATGATTTACAGAGGGAAGGTTCGCGCCAAGAACTGATTGTGAGGTGGAGCGGTTCTGGTGCAAGCGCGGGCGTAGGTGCGCAATTCGCTGCGAATGGCTCTGCAATCGCAAGGTCATTGCCATTTCGCGGCATGAATATTGCGCCAACCGTGCTGGCCGACGGCACGCATCAATATGTTTTTGGAGATGTGGATGCCGCCGCCGCGCAACCTGCGCTTGCCGCGGCCATCGCCACAGGTGGAGAAATTATTTCACTCATTCCAATGCACCAAAGATTGGAAGAGCTTTTTATGAAAATTGTTGTTGACCCAACCACAGGGAAAGCGCCGCCGCCAGGAGCAGGTTCATGACTGCATTCACCGCGATTTTAGTTGACGGCTACCGCGAACTTGTGGCTAAAAAACTATTCACGCTGTCCATGATCTTGTCGTTGTTGGTTGTGGCGGTCATAGGCATTGGCGGTCTGAACGAGCAGGGTGTGACCATATTTGGATTCACCATTGAAGTTCCAATGATCAATTCAACCATGTTCACTCCCGCCGAGTTTTACAAATTCATGTTCAACTCCGTGGGAGTGAAATTCTGGCTTGGATGGTTGGCGTGCTTGCTGGCTTTGGTCAGCAGCGCCGGCATGTTTCCAGAAATGGTTTCAAGCGGAGTGGTGGAGAACATGTTGTCGCGGCCTATCCCGCGTTGGCGTTTATACATTTATAAATTCACCGCGGGATTGCTTTTTACTTCACTGCAAATGGCCGTGTTCTGCTTGGCCAGTTTCCTTGTCATTGGCCTGCGCGGCGGAGCGTGGGAACCAGGTTTATTCCTCGCCATTCCGCTGGTCACATTGTTGTATTCCTATTTGTTCGCCATGAGCGCGTTGCTTGGCACCGTCACGCGTTCCGCCATTGCGGCGCTGTTGCTCACCATTTTGTTTTGGGGTTTTTTGTTCACCGTGAATTCGGCGGAGACCATTGTGAATGGATTCCGAATTGGCAGCGTGAAAGAATGCCAGGCGATTGAAGCGTTGATGCAAAAGCGCAAGAAGGAAAATCCGGACGTGGATGTTTCTGATTTGCAGACCGAACTTGAGCGCGATCAATCCACGTTGAGCAACCTTGCGTTGTGGCACCGTGTTGTGTTCGCGTTGAAGACGGTGTTGCCAAAAACCGATGAGACCACTTCGCTTTTGCAGCGCTGGACTTTAGAGGCCTCCAACATGCAGGATGAAGGCGCCGATGATGCCGAGGAAGTTGCCGCGACGGCGCAAAAACAACGGCGCCGAGGCGGACCAGGCTTTGGCAATAGCCGTGCGAAAACAAGTGTGGTTGTGGCGGCTATTGAAGCCGATCAACGATCACGTGGTGTGGGTTGGATCTTGGGCACATCGGTGGCGTTTGAAATTGTCACTCTGGGCGTGGGTTGCTGGCTCTTTTCACGTCGCGATTTTTAATATCGCGCGACAGCTATAGGCCGCGCGTGGCAAATCATCTCAAATTATGTGTTTGCTTGACCTAATTGCACTGCTCGATCTTTCGCCGCCTGCGCCGCGCGGGTGATCAATTGAGAAAATTCTCCCGCATCAAGAACGGCAAGCGCCGCCGCTGTTGTTCCATTTGGGCTGGTCACACTGGCGCGCAAAGCTGCCACATCCGCTTTGCCAGTTGAAGCGCATTGTGCAACTCCTTGCAATACATCAATCGACATATTTTTCGCCACATCGTTGGGCAGACCAAGTTGAAGAGCCGCCCGCTCAAGCGCCTCAATGAACAAGCATAAATACGCAATGCCTGAACTTGAGATCGCAGTGGCCGCGTTTAAATGCGATTCATGCAGTAGTTCCACTCGGCCCACGGATGAAAAAAGTTTCTGGGCAAATTCACGCGCTGGGATAGGACATTCTTTGGGAATTGAAAGCGCGGTCACCGCGGCTTTTACTTCCGCGGCCACATTGGGCATGGCGCGAATGACATGCGTCACCCTCAGTCGCGCTGCAATTTGCTCGCTTGTCCAACCAGCCATTACGCTGATCACATTGGTGTTTGCGGGCACGGAAAGTTGTGGCGCCAGTTCGCTGAAAAACTGTGGCTTGATCGAAAGCAACAGCGCGTTGCCACTGTGCGCGCAGGTTTTCATGTCCACCATTTTCAACCCAAGCGCATGCGCTTGCGCCATTCGCGCGTCGCTTCGTGCCCATACCACCACATCGCTGGCTTTTAGAAATCCAGTTGAAATGCAGCCGCGCACAATGGCCGAGGCCAGTTTGCCAAATCCAAGCACCGCCAATGTGTTTGGCGTGCCTTCGCTGAATGCTGGATTTTGATGTTGGAAAGAGGTGGACATTTTTGTATTGTGCCGTTGATTGCGACTTTGTGCAGTGCACAGACTTTTATTTGTAATGAAACCTTGGTGGAATTATTTTTCAATTGGTCACATACTTGCCACCACTCTTGAAAGACATTCCTCCGCCAACAGGTTTCATATCGCGCGCTCTTCCTTGCGGAGCGAGTTGGTTGCGCACGCAATGGGTTGATCAACTGACCAACGCTATTGATCGGTCCACAACACCTGTGATCACATTGGCGCTTGCCTCCAAGGACAGCCAGAGTTTTCGCGGGCGCGCCGCAGTGGCAACATGGAACTGCGCTGCATTGAACTCGCCACTCGTTGTTCGTCGTTGCAGTCACGGCGGTTTCTGGCGCCATTTCGCAGGCGATCGATATCTAGGAAACCACCGCGCGCGGATTGAAATTGAACATTCGCAGCGCATTCTGAAGCAAGGCATTGCAACGCCTGAAGTCGTGGGAGTTGTGTTTTACAAGTCGGGATTATTTCAGAGCATGGATTTGCTCACGGTTCAAGTGCCCAATAGCGTGGACCTTGTCGCATTTCTGGCGTCGCGACCAACGGCGCATCGACGTGATGCCGCGCTTGCGGCAGTGCGCGACTTGCTGGCCAAATGTGCCGCAAATGGCTTGTTGCACAACGATTTGAATGCGCGCAATATTTTATTAGCCAATGTTGGCGATAGCGTTTGCGCCTATGTGCTTGATGTGGAGGATGTTGCTTGGGCGCCACAACGCGTTGAGTATGTGCGCGCAGCGAACCACGCGCGCTTGGCGCGCTCATTGCACAAGCGAGTCCGCAAGGGCGACATTGATATGACACCCCAGCAAGTACTGGCATTGATTTCTGAGTTAGAGTCCCACGCATGAAACTGCCAGAGCGCCCGAGAATTTGCATGGTGATGATGAGCGCGATTGGCGATGTTGTGCACGCGCTTCCAGTGATCACGGCTATCAAGCGACATCGGCCCCACGCGCGCATCACTTGGATTTTGCAGGCGCCTGGCGCGGCGCTGGTGAATGGCCACAAGGATGTTGATGAAATTCTGATCTTTGATCGCAAGGCCGGCTGGCGCGGATTTTGGAATCTGCGCCAGCAACTCAAGACGCGTCCCTTTGATGTGGTGCTTGATTTGCAGTGTTATCTCAAGGCCAGCATCATCACCGCGATGTGCCGAAGTCCGATCAAGCTTGGGCTTGATCGCGCCCGCGCCAAAGAATTGAATTGGCTTTTTACAAACACAAAAATCGCGGCTAAGCCGCTGAATCATGTGCAGGCGCATTTTCTGGAATTTCTTGACGCTTTGGAAGTCCCCAGCGATTCGCTGCAATGGAACATTGGCCCGTGGCCAGAGGAGCGCGCGTGGCAAGCGGAATTTTTCGCCGGCATGTCCAAGCCGCGCGTCGCGTTGGTGGCCGGCACCAGCAATCCGTTGAAAGATTGGTTGCCAGATCGAATGCGCGAACTGAGCGACGCGCTTGCTGCGAAAGGCTTGCAAACAATTTTAGTTGGCGGAAATTCCGCGCGCGAAATCGCGCTGGGCGAAATGTTGGCGAAGCAGTGCTCGCGCGCGCCCAAGAACGCGCTTGGTTCAGGTCTGCGTAAATTGGTTTCCATTCTTGATGGCTGCGACTTGGTGATTTCGCCCGACACTGGCCCGCTTCACTTGGCGGTGTCGCTTGGCAAGCCCGTCATTGGTTTGTATGGCTACAACAGTCCAACGCGCGTCGGGCCATTTCGCAACGACCCAAAATTATTGGTCGATGCGTATCACAATGAAGGCGAGGAGCCGCAAATGACGTTTGCGCACAGGCAAGGGCGAATGCAGCAAATTACAGTGCAAAATGTTCTTGATCGCGTTGATTATTGGCGTGCTTTGAAACAGTGATTTTGTTACGATTGTTCCGATGTCTAGAGCAGGTTTTGTCACACTTGATTTTGAGGAACCGGTCGCGCAAATCGATCAACAGATCGAAGTGATCGAGGCGAAAATAGACGCCGAATTGTTCGCAGATGAATTGCGAACCATGCGCCAAGCGCGTGAAAGCTTGTTGCAAAAAACCTACGCCAATCTCACGCCGTGGCAAACCGTGCGCGTGGCGCGCCATCCGCAGCGCCCGCAAACGCTGGATTATGTGCGCATGATTTGTCGCGATTGGTCGGAGTTGCATGGCGACCGCCGCTTTGGCGACGACGCCGCGCTGATCACCGGATTCGCGCGCATTGGAAGTTTGAAGTGCTTGGTGGTTGGCCATCACAAAGGGCGCTCCACCGAGGAGCGCATCAAGTGCCGCTTCGGTTGCGCCAATCCAGAGGGATACCGCAAAGCCCTTCTGAAAATGAAATTGGCGGAAAAATTTCACTTGCCCATCGTCACGCTCATCGACACGCCGGGCGCATATCCAGGTCTTGATAGCGAGCAACGTGGTCAAGCGGAAGCCATCGCCGTGAATCTTCGCGAGATGAGCCGCTTGCGCACGCCAATTGTGTGCGTTGTGATTGGCGAAGGCGGTTCCGGCGGCGCGCTTGGAATTGGCGTGGGCGATCGCATTGCCATGTTGCAACACAGTTGGTATTCCGTGATCAGCCCCGAAGGTTGCGCGGCCATTTTGTGGAAGAAGGCCAATGAGCAAACAAATAATTCCGCGGCGCAAGCGCTTGCGTTGACCGCAGAGTGCAATTTAAAAAATGGTTTGATCGATGCCATCATTCCAGAACCAAATGGCGGCGCACATCGCGATCCTCAATCCACCGCTGAACGATTGCAAGGATGGATTGTGGATTCCATTCGTGAGTTGCAGCGCCTTGCGCCGGACACACTTGTGCGCCTGCGATTTGAAAAAATACGCAATATTGGCTCGGATAACTGCGCTCCGCCCGCATAACGGGGTTGACGAGCGTGGTTGTGGCAAGGACAATCGCACACCCTTCATTTTGAAGTGGATTGCGGCCACTGGTGCAAGCCGGGGCGGTCATAGTAAATTTGCATAAGAGGATTTCATTCGTGTCTAAAAAGAAGCCAGAGAAAAAAACAACGAGCAAGAAAACTTCTGGCTCTTCAAAGCCGACCTCTAAAAAATCTTCGCCCAAGTCCAAGGTGACGGTCGTCAAGAGTTCCAAGATGGTTGCGAAGCCCGCGTTTCCATCGCCGCCGCCAACCAAGAAACATCCCAACCGCGTGCCGCCTCCGCCCATCGGCAAAAATGCGCCGCGCCCCATGCCCAAGCAATCCGCGCCGGAAGAGAAGGGCAAGCGCACTCCAAAGATCGACATGTCCACCGCGCGCTCAGTCGCCGCGACGGCCATCACGCAGAAAGCAGATCAAGCTGGATATGTTGTGATCAACGGTCGCCGCGTTCGCATGATTAGCAGCAAGGGAATGGACAAAGGCAAGAAGAAAAAGTCCAAGCTTCTTGGCGCCGCTGACAAAGTGAAAGCCGCGCAGGAGATTGACATTCTTAGCATCAAGACGCGCCTAACCAGCAAGGAGTTGTCCGAGCACCGCGGCATTTTGATCGCGCGCCGCAACGAACTCATTGGCCGCGTGGAGGGTCTTGAAGATGAGGCTCTGCGCTCAAATGGTGGCAATCTCAGCAATATGCCGCTGCATATGGCCGATGTTGGCACGGACACTTTTGATCAAGAATTCGCGCTCAATCTGGCCGCGTCCGACCGCGTGAAGTTGGCGGAAATTGACGAGGCCATTTCGCGCATCGATGACAAATCGTATGGCGTGTGTCAACTCACGGGCAAGCCAATTCCAAAGGCGCGTCTTGATGCGAACCCCTTGGCTAAATACACCGTTGAGGCGGCGCTGATGATTGAGCGAGGCGTGGCTCGTTGAGTTCCAACTCTTTGGCAATCGCAATTTCATTCACTCCGGCTTGTCGATCCAAATCCGCGTGGGTCACGCTGTTCATTGTCTTTGCGCTTGGCCTTGCGCTTGATCTCACAACAAAAAGTTGGGCCTTTCGTTGCGTCACCGATGAGCCTGTTGAACTTTCCTACGATGACATTGCGGGCAATCCTTCGTATCGACTTCCATTTCACACGGGCGTGAAGGTTCTGCCGTGGGATTTGCTGGACTTGCGCCTGGTGCTGAATCACGGCGCCGTGTTTGGTTTGGGCCAACAAAAACGAGTAGTGTTCATTGCCTTCACCATCATTGCGGTCACCGCGGCCATGTGGATTTTTGGCTGGTGGACAGACGCAAAAAATCGCGTGGCGCATATTGGAATTGGGCTTGTTTTAGCGGGTGGAATAGGCAATTTGTACGATCGCTTGGCGTACGGCGCGGTGCGCGACTTTCTATTCATGACACCGCGTTGGCACTTGCCATTTGGATTTCATTGGCCAGGTGGCAGCACGGAATTGTTCCCGTGGATTTTTAACGGCGCCGACATGATGCTGCTTTTAGGCATGGCTATTTTATTGATCAACGCGCAGCGGCAAGAGGCAGCGCCAAAAGCTGAGAAGGATTCGGAAGCGCCTCCTGCTTCAATTCAATAGCGCGCTCAACGGTGTACGGACCAATTGCGGTCCGTCGAATCGCGGTGCAATAGCCATCACCACCAAGCGCCACGCCAAGATCATGCGCAAGACTGCGCACATAAAAACCTTTGTCACAGCGAATAGCCAGTCGCACAATGGGCCATGCGAACGAAAGCATGGAGAGTGCATGCACATTCACCATTCGCGGCGCAAGCACAACCTGCTCGCCACTGCGCGCAATGTCATAGGCCCGTCGCCCTTTAATTTGCTTGGCGCTGAACGCCGGCGGCATTTGCGGATACGCGCCAGTGAATTGTTTCAAGGTCAACGTCACCTGGTCCGCTGTTGGTGGGGGCGTGGTGCGCACGTATTCAACGCGTTCACTCTCGCTGTCCAGCGTTGGGGTTGTCGCGGAAAGATCAATCGTGGTTTCATATTGCTTTTCAAGATCCATCAACATGTTGATGCTGCGGGTGGCTGAACCCACGGCAATAATGAGCACGCCCGTGGCCAAGGGATCAAGCGTGCCAGCGTGGCCTGTTCGCAAGCCGCCCATGCCGCGGCGAACCATTTCCACGGCGCGCATGCTTGAAACGCCCAGTGGCTTGTCAATGATTAAAATTCCACTGGGATTTATAGGGGTTTGTTGCGTCATGGAAATGCTTGTCGGGACAGTCTAGGGTGGCGTTGATTTCTAGCGGTTTGAAATATCTTTTGACTGCCTGATTTTGCGTGCTATCTTTGTTACTCATTCAAATTTGCAATTCCATTATGAACCTATTGATTCACATTTGTCACATGTTGTCCAAACTGCGCAGCCGTTCCTCTATCGTTCTTGCGCTGGCTGGCGCTCACATCATTACCGCGTGTCAATCCGTTCCTGTTCCTGAAACGCCCCGCGAACAGGCGTCGGATTTAATCCGCGAGGCCGAAAGCAGCGGAACCATTGTTCTTGTGGTTATTGCGCTCGTGGTGGCGTGGATGGTTCTGCTGGGCTTCATTGGACGGATTACCAAAGTAAAAAATTCTTAATGGATCGTCGCATGACCGCCATGCGATATTCAAAATTCAAAAACAAAAAACGGAGGTCAAGCCTCCGTTTTTGTTGGTAGTCGGGCTGGCGGGATTTGAACCCACGACCTTTTGACCCCCAGTCAAACGCGCTACCAAGCTGCGCTACAACCCGAGTTTTTTTCGGCGAGTGCTCGCCGAATTCGCCAACATCACGCGTTCAAAAGATGCGTGATACGAAAGCGGACAAGGTGGGATTCGAACCCACGATACGGTTACCCGTATACAGCATTTCCAATGCTGCTCCTTCAACCGCTCGGACACCTGTCCAGTGGAGGGAACACTATAGCGAAGAAGTCCAGTTTGATTATGGCGCCGCGACAGGATTGGGAACGCTGTTTGCGCTTTCTGAAAGCACGGAAGCGGGCGGAATTGCGGCAACAGGCACGCCCCAAGAAATTTGAGAGTCAATTTCAGTTCGATTAAAAATATAAATTTGACCCGGTGTTGAATATTTCTGCGTGCCTGGTGCGGCGACGGCAATATTGTCTCGCGTGCAAGCCAGTGCGGCGCCAAATTGACTGTGGGCTACGGGCTTGGCTTGGACCAATTGAATGACAAACTCTTCCTCCATAGGACTGGATCCCGGTCGAATTTGGTAGACGTATACGGTCCCAGCCTCCGTCTGATTATTGATGGATTTATTTGGCGCGCCAATGACAAACTGGGTCTCTGCAATTCCAACAGCGGAGCCAAACTCATCACCTGTGCTTCGATTATCACGGAATTTTTCAGAATCGTTTTTGTCCTTGATTTTGGCGGAAATATATTGAACTGGCATCCAACCGGAATCATTCCTTTCATAAACATTCACCGACCCGCTTCTCAATATGCTTCCTTCGCTGTCGCCAGGTGTTCCAGATAGCGCCACGCTTCCCTTAATACAAACCGCCGATCCAAAATGGTGGCTTGGGCCGTTGCCACTAATGGTGTTGTTATCACCTTTAAAAATGGAGTTTCCAGTTTGCGAAATACTGACTGTGGGTTGATTTGACCAACCAGATTTGCGCCGAAGATAAATATAGGCCTTGCCCGCTTCCACTTGGTTAGAGGCGCGAGCGAACTTGGCTCCAACGATGGCTTGGGCTCCTTCAAGAAAAAGTCCGCATCCAAATTGGGCATTTGCAATGTAGGGGTCGGGCTGCAATAGATTGTCTTCATCCCAAGTCTCATCGCTACGCATCCATGTCGCCACCACTCCGTGCATTGGCAAGACCAGATTGCGGGTGTATTGGACTATTGGCTCCATTTTAGTTTCTGTTTCATATGCGATAGACGAAGGCGCGAATGGCGCCCCCGCAAGAAGCGTGTCGATGCCAATAGCAACAGTGCTTCCAAGCATTGACCCTGCTGGCAAATCTGGTCTGGCGAATGTGCCGACAAAATTCCAGCCACTTCCGGTATCAGATTTCTTCCACACATGAACCACGCCTGCATTGATTTGGTCATTCACTTTTGAATTTGGCGCGCCGACCGCAATCAAATTGCCACCAGCTTCAATAGCCACAGCGGTTCCGTAGGCGTCGCCATTATGAAGTTGTGGGGGAATTAATCGAATTGGCGGGGTGTCGGAATGATCCAAGTCAAATACCCAGACCGCGCCACCGCCGGATGCGTTTGGCGCTCCAACCACCAAGGTTTTCAGTGCCAAGGCAATGGACTCACCAAATCGGTCGTCGGGTTGTTGTGAAGGAGATTTTAATATTTTATTTTCAGCATGTCTTTCCAAGATAATTTCTACTGGCGCTTCATGGTGATAGGGCGTTAGATCCGCATGGCCTTGCGCCAATGGATAAAGTGAGGGCGGCTGGTCTTGGGTGCAAGACAGCACTATGCCACTGGCAATCACGCCAGCGAGAAACATGGAGAATCCGAAATTTCTGGCCGTTTTATTTCGCACGCATTCAGTCTATCGGCATCAATAAAATTATTTCTTGGTGAACTATTTGAAAGTGCTCGACTATGCTTTGACCATGCCATTTCGAACATCTTTCATTTCAATGGTTTCGGCAGCATTTATTGTCATCGTTGTGCTTGCCGCTTTCGCCATTGCCTACGATGACACGACTTTGACTTCAGGAAATTTTATGAAAAATACCCAAAGACCTATTTCGCGCGCTGGTTACAACATCACTCCACTCAGCAAAGAGCAGGTGGAAATATTGGCTAAGAAATTGACGCCGGAACAATACAAAGTGACGCAGAAATCTGGGACCGAACCAGCATTTTGCGGCACTTTGCTCGACAATAAAAAAGACGGCGTGTATTGCTGTGTGGTTTGCGGATTGCCTCTATTTTCAAGTGACAATAAATTCAATTCAAAAACTGGTTGGCCAAGTTTTTTCGCGCCCTTTGACACGGACCATGTTGGTTATAAAAAAGACAATGACATGGGAATGGAGCGCGTTGAAATTGATTGCGCGCGCTGCGGCTCGCATTTGGGGCATGTGTTTGAAGATGGGCCCAAGCCAACGGGGTTGCGATATTGTTTGAATTCGGCCGCTCTTGTGTTTTATGACAAGGGCGCAATGCTTCCACCTGAAAGTTCTCCAGTGCAATTAAAGACCGCGTATTTTGCGGGCGGATGTTTTTGGGGAGTGGAGCATTGGTTTCAGGAATGTCCCGGTGTTGCAGATGTGGCGAGTGGCTACATGAATGGAACTTCCGACAACCCCACCTATGAGGAAGTGTGCGCGCACAAAAGCGGTCACGCTGAAGCGGTGCGCGTGACGTTTGATCCTACGAAAGTGACCTACAAGCAATTGCTCGATGGATTCTTCCGCATACATGACCCAACGCAACTCGATCGTCAAGGTCCCGATGTTGGTGATCAATATCGATCTGCGGTATTCACCACCGATGATCAACAGCTTGCCGAAGCAAAGGCATTTGTGGTTGGATTGCAGGCATCCCCGCAATTCGCGGGCAAAAAAATTGTGACCGTCATTGAGCCTGCGAAAAAGTTTTTTGTCGCGGAGGGATATCACCAGGATTATGTCGAACGAACCGGGCGCGCTTGTCACGGGAGCAATCCGTGGCCTGCGGTATTTGCGCAGAACAAAGAAGCGACTGCTGCCAAGGCAGCTCCATGAGTCCAACCAAAATGGGGTTTGGGTTGTTTGTTGTATGTGCTTGCGCTGGACTCGCCGCGGTTTCTCAGCAAGAAGCAAATTCAACCGGGGGTTCCGCGCCAGCGCAATTGTCACTCCCTGAAAAACCAGTGACAAAATCAAACGCGCCCCTGACCGCCAAACAGTACGCGGCAAAGTTGATCTCAATGCCGCAAGCAAGCGAGTTGCGTCGGTTTCATGACGTATTGACTCAAGAACCCCATGTTGCTGGAACGCCTGGCGACATTCGGCAAATTGAACGACTGAAGCAGGCGTTTGATTCAATGGGAATTCCCGCTCGTGTGGAGGGGTTTCGCGCTTACTTGTCGCGGCCGGTCAGCGCCACTTTAGAAATTATTGAAGACGGAGCAAGCAATACAAAAAATGCAGGCGATGAAAAATCTCCGCGCAAAGGTGTCATGTCTCTTGCGGTCGATGAAAATAATTTGTTGTCAGATCCCGCCACCGCGCATCCAGATTTGTCATATGGGTGGAACGCTTACAGCGGCAATGGCGATGTCACCGCGGAAGTGGTGTACGCCAATTATGCAACGCAAGAAGATTTTGACAAACTCAAGGCGCTTGGAGTGGATGTCACTGGGAAAATAGTGTTGGCTCGTTATGGAAAAAATTTCCGTGGTTACAAGGCGCGCTTCGCGGAAAAAGCCGGCGCTGCTGGGTTAATTATTTTCACGGACCCTGGAGATTCTGGTTTCACCAAAGGCGCGACATGGCCAAACGGTGGCGGATGGGCCAATGATTTATGCATTCAACGGGGAACGCTGAACACACTTCCATATCCAGGCGATCCAGGCACGCCTGGCGTTTACGCCGCGGATAATGTCATGCGCGATTCGCCGCAAAGTTTGGATCTTCCACGAATTCCAGTGCAGCCAGTTGGGTATGCGGCGGCTGGAGCAATTCTTGCGCGAATGAAAGGCGTCGACATTCCAGATCCATCGTGGCAAGGTGGTTTGAACTTGCCGTATCGTTTGACTGGCGGCCCTGAATTGAAAGTACACCTGGCTATTCAGCAACAACGATTTCTTGGCGCATCCGCAAATGTGTTGGCAATGGTTCAGGGTTGGCGCAGGCCCGATGAAGTGATCATTGTGGGTTGCCACCATGACGCGTGGGGTTATGGCGCAGCGGATCCATGCGCAGGAACAATTTGTTTGTTAGAGGCCGCGCGTTGTGTGGCCGAATTGTCAAAGCAAGGCATTCGTCCGGAGCGTTCCATTTTGTTCGCCGCATGGGGTGCGGAAGAATTTGGAATCATCGGTAGCACTGAATGGGTTGAAGGACATGACACAGAAATAGGCAATCATGTTGTTGCGTATGTCAATCTTGACATGGCGGCCATGGGACCAAATTTGTCCATCTCTCTGACTCCGGAATTGACGCAAGTTGCAAAGGACGCGGCGGCGCTTGTTCCAGCAGCGCGAAATCCATCGGAAAATGCCTTAGAAATCATGTTAAAGAATCACAAGAGTGATTCTCTTTTTGGACAACTGGGTGGTGGAAGCGACCACGTTGGGTTTGTGTGCCGGATGGTGGTTCCAGCGATTTCAATTTCCGCCGGCGGTTCAGAGGGAAACAGTTACCACAGCAATTACGACACCACGGCGTGGTACCGCGCCACGGTTGGCGATGACTATGAGCCCGCGCTATTGGTGACTCGCGCGACCTTGTCATTTGCTGCCCTTATGTCAAATCAAAAAACGCCGCCGTATCAGTTCAATGAAATTGGTCGGCTTGGTTTGGCTTCTTTGGAGGGACTTTCAAACTTGGCAACGAGCGACGGCGAAAAGTCAGCGGTTGAATCACTTCGCCCACTGCTTGTGACATTGCAGAACCAAGGCGATTTCATCGACCGTGCGATACAACTGCATCCATCACTTGACGCACAATCAGAGCAGCGGATCATTGATGGCACGCATAAATTCTTGAAGGCATTTCAAGATCAGGTTGGATTGCATGATCGGCCGTGGTATCGAAATATGTGGATTGCAACTGATCCAATGAATAGTTATGCCGCCAGTGTTTTTCCAATGATGCGTGAAGCGCTGCAAGCGCATGATCAGGGGCAGTTGGATGAGGCGGTGACTCGAACCACTGCCGCCATACAAAGGGCTTCTACAGCCGCGGATTTGATGCTTTTGGGGTTGCGTTCCAGTGACCCTATTCGCTGATCAAAACCAAGTTGCGTGGCGTAAACTCAGTGCATGCCGCAAATGAAATCCCCAATTCAATATGTTTGGAAATGCATGCTGCTTGGTTTGTTCATGGCCACAGCCGTGCGGGGGCAAACAGTTGCTCCAGCAAATGCACCGGGCGCCACTTCGCAAGCACAAAGTTCATCGGTTTCTATAACGCCGCCGTTGATCGACTTTGGAGCAATCAAGCCCGGCTCGCGTCAGAAGGGTGAATTTACAATTAAGAACAACGGCTCGACTGCCGTGAAAATTGAGTCGGCGTTTCCAAGTTGCAAGTGCACCACCATTTCTGATTTGGCGGGGAAAGAAATTCCACCTGGAGGCGAACTTCCATTGCTCGCATCGCTTGATGCTCCACGAACTCCTGGTGAAAAAGACGCGAAAGTATTCGTGACAATTGCCGGAAGTTCACAACCGTTGATCGCCAAGATGCAAGGTGTGGTGCAATTGCCGTTGCTGGTGCAACCTTCCTATATTGACGCGCTGAAAGGAAAGTTGAAAGGGGTGGTGGAAATTTCAAATCCAACCAAGGCGCCATTTCATATTCTTTCTTGTGATGGTGTGGCTCCAAACTTTGTCGACTTTGATCCCGCCAAGGACGCCGCACGAGACACCTATCGGGTGCGTTGGGATTTCTCGCTTGTGCCCGACGGACAACTTCAGCAATGGTGGTGCGTTGAAACAGATGCGGATGATTGTCCGATTATTCCATTTCGAATTCGCCACGAAACGACGGGAATTCGCTTTGATCCAAAGGCGGATGAACGGCGCTGGTTTATTCCAGAAGCCATCGCAATTGCTGGAAAAATTTCATTCAACAAGCCCGTGGAACTGGAAGTTGAGATTGAAAGTTCCGTGTCCAAGGGAAAGCCTCAGCCTGCGGGGTGGGACACGATCCGTGGCGTGCAATCCCTCAACCCCGCCTTCGCCGCGGAGATGATCTCAAGCAAGCGAGATGGTGATCGCGTGCGCATTCAGTTTCGATTCACGGCGTTGAAATCAAATTCACATTTCATTTACGCGCCACTGGTTGTGCAGACGGACACGGGCCAAGGAAGATTTTTTGTGGCCGCAGTGGTGGCTCCGTGATACACGCCAACATTGGACATTTGCGGGCGGATGCAGTTGCGGAGCTTTTAACAACGGCCGCGGATATTTTGCTTCGCGACCCAAAGCGGAGCGGTTGCTGCGTGCATCTTGGAAGTGTTGGTCGCCTTCTTGTCACGGGCGACTTGCATGACAATCCACTTCATTTTGTGAAGGTGGTTGCGTTTGCTCAGTTGGATCAGGCGGAGAATCATCTCATTCTTCATGAGTTGATCCATGGAGATCGCTTGATCAATGGTGCGGACATGAGTTGGCACATGCTTGCCAAGGCTGCCGCATTGATTGTGCAATATCCTGGCCAAGTCCATGTGATGTTGGCCAACCATGAACTGGCCCAGGCGTTCGATCAAATGGTGAGCAAGGGTGCGGGTGAAAATACAGCCCTTTTTCGCGCTGGATTGGATTGGAAATTTGGAGACGATGCTGACATCGTGAACGAGGCTATAAAAGTTTTTGTTCGCGCCATGCCACTGGCCGTGAAAACAGAAAATGGAATTTTGTGTTCGCATTCGTTGCCTAGTCCGTACGACATGAAATTATTCGATGTGAATGTTTTGGATCGTGCGCTTGAAGATGACGACTATCAAGCACGAACTGGCAGCGCCTGGCAAATGACGTGGGGAAGAAATCAAACGCCAGAACAAGTGGACATGCTTGCGGCGGCGTGGAGCGTGAAAGTATTCATTGTGGGTCACGCCGCTGTCGCGGATGGCGCTATCGCGGCAAGTTCGTGCATGTTGTTGATTAATTCAGACCATGACCGTGGAATGGTTTTGCCTATTCAATTGGCCAGTGAGGTCACCAATGCGCAAGAACTTATGTTCTTGGTTGTTCCTATCCAGGCTATCGAGGGATCGCTTGGTGATTGAAATTATTTCAATGCTCGCGCGAGCGAACTCAAGGAAGTGTGATTGATCATGCGCGGCATGTTGTTGGCCATAGAGACATCGCAACGAACTTCATCGGTGGCGGTGGGTGCGCTTTCACTTGAAGCCAAGCCTGGCGATGTTCTAAGCGAGTCAATAGACACTTGTGATCGCCAAAAAGAGGATGTTTTGCCTGCAATTGAGCGACTTTGTGCTCGAGCGCGGTTGACGCGTGAGCACATCGGCGCCTTGGCATTGAACGCGGGTCCTGGCGGTTTCTCTGGTCTACGAATAGCGCACGCTGCTGCGCAAGTGATTGGGGAAGCATTGTCCATTCCTATTGTGCAAATTTCCGCGGCGGTTGTTGCAAGGGAATCAGCTGTGGTGTCAGAACTCATTGTGCCCGAACAATCAGCGTGGGTTGCGCTGGCATCCAAGAGCGATGGTTGCTGGATGGCAAAAGTTTTGAATTCGCGTGA
>CAIUGT010000023.1 GCA_903898755.1 uncultured bacterium
CGATGGCGCACTAATTGCAAGTGGGACTTCTCGCATGAATCAATCCGACTTCGTGGCTGAATTGTCATGGCGCGGCATGGTGCATCAAACCACTGAGGGTTTGGCCGCGCACATGTCCACGCCTGGTCGGGTTGCCTACGCGGGTTTCGATCCCACCGCTGATAGTTTGACCGTTGGAAATTTGGTGTCCGCCATGTTGTTGGCGCGCTTGCAACGCTGTGGCCACAAGCCCATTGTGGTCATGGGCGGCGCGACGGGTTTGATCGGTGATCCAAGCGGTAAAAGCAGCGAGCGCCAATTGCTTGATCCAGCGCAAGTGAAGAAAAATGTGGCGGGGCAGCGCAAGATTTTTGAGAAGTTGCTTGATTTCACCGGGCCCAACGCGGCTGTGATTGTGGACAACGCCGAGTGGTTGTTGAAGATGGGATATATAGAAGTGTTGCGCGATGTTGGAAAACATTTCAGCGTGAATCAAATGGTCACGCGCGACAGCGTGGCCAATCGCCTTGAAAGCCGCGAGCAGGGCTTGAGTTACACCGAGTTCAGTTACATGATCTTGCAGGCCTATGACTTTGCGCATTTGTTTAAAGCGCATGGATGCACCGTGCAAATGGGCGGCAGCGATCAATATGGAAATATTCTCAGCGGCATTGATTTAATTCGCCGACTTTCGCAAGGCGAAGGATTTGGTCTGACCGCGCCGCTGTTGTTGAAGAGCGACGGAACAAAATTTGGAAAGAGCGAATCTGGAAATGTGTGGCTGAGCGCGGAGCGAACTTCGCCGTATCGCTTTCATCAGTTCTGGCTCAACGCATCCGACGAGGAAGTTGGAAAGTTGTTGCGCTGGTTCACATTCTTTGATCGCGCCACCATTGAGGCGTTGGAGGAGGCGCAAAAAGCGAATCCTTCTGAGCGCGCGGCGCAAAAAGCGTTGGCGGACGCCGCCACGGAAATGATCCACGGTGCGTCGGAAGTGGCGCGCGCAAAATCAGCGGCTTTGGCGCTGTTTTCTGGCGATATTCGCGCGCTTGATGCGGCCTTATTGGCGGAAGTGACGCATGATTTAACCAGCACTTCAATCGCCGCAAGTGTTCTTGATGGCGAAGGTGTGGCGTTGCTTGATTTTCTTGCAACCACGCCTTTGGTCGCAAGCAAGCGCGAGGCGCGAGATTTTCTGGCCGCTGGCGCCGTGAGCGTGAATGGTGAGAAGGCTGTCGCCGATGCCAAGTTGACTCGCAAGGATGTGTTGCATGGCACAACCATTTTACTTCGCCGTGGCAAGAAGCAATGGCACGCGGTGCGGGTTACGGACTAAGTATTGCGTGTAAGCGCATTGCATCTCACGCACACACAAATAAACCGTCATCCGCGCGTAATCGTCTTGCATGACTCAAATGTGGCGCCAGAAAATAATTTTATATTTTCACCCTGACATTCACCCCAAGCTCCAACACAGCGCGCCAGACTCAAGGACCTTTCGGCGCAGGCAGTGGGGGTTCCACTTCCGCCTCTGGAACAATTGGCGCCGCAGTGCGCGGCTCAATCTTGAGCGCGATTTCCGGATTCACAATTTGTTTTCCAGCCACGCTTTCCACAAGAACTCCAGGCGGCAGAATCCAATTGGATACGGATTTCTTGGCAACCTTGCTTCCAAGATCACCGCTATTCAGCGGCACAATGGCTGCCACGGAGAATTTGCCGCTTTCAATTTCTTTCAACGCGTCGGGCGGACCAATCAAGACCACGTCGCGCAGCACGCCGCCATCTTGTTGAAATGTGATGTCGAAACCCTTTAGGTCGGTGGGTGACGCTGCAATTTGAAGCGGCACCGTGGCCAACTTAATGTTGTCCGTTTTGCGTCGAAGAGTGAATGTCACAATGGCTTGGTCGGGCACGAAGGTCACTTGATCTGGTTTCACCGCGACTGAATCCGGCAAGCGCAATGTCGCTGGCGCATTATTTTTTCCAGTCGACAAATCCTTGGTGTCGACCACGGCTTCCACTTGCAAATTTTTCATGGCATCAATGGCTGACGTTGGAAGCGTGACCAAGACAACGGATGGATTGATGGACGCGGATTCATATTCCGCCAGTGAAATTTTTGCGGCCAAAGGAAATTGCGTTGTGGTGAGATCACCAATGACCACTTTGGCGGACTCGGGACGAGAAGTGAGAATGGTGGCATCGGTGGCGATGATTTGTTTCACATTATTCAGCGCGTCGGCAAGCATGATGTTGTAGGCGCCGGCGGTGTTTGGAAATCCAGCGGTTCCACTGGGAATAACCAAGCCTTCTTCAAGCAAGGTTTGAATGCGATCAATACTTGCGGGACTGGCTTTCACGGAAAGAGTGACGCCAAATGCTTTGATGGGATCAACAAAGTGTTGCTTGGGATCAGTTGAGCGAAATGAAACCGTGCCTTTCAGTTCGCGGGTTTCGCGGGTTCGATCCGCGGCCCAAGTCCAAATTAAAAGCGTGGCCACAGCCGCGACGAACCAAGTCGAAAGATTGGCGCTCCAATTTCCCATTAGATGTTCCGCCTTTTCGCGCGATCATCTACATCACTTTTTGTTGGACGCGAGTCATGGCTGTCATCACCGTCAGCGTGATGCGCTTGATCGTTGTCGTCTTGATTCAATGCGTCGTGCTCAAGTTGCGCGCGTTCCTCTTCTTGCGCCGCGGCCAATGTCGCTGCGGCATTCAGTTCCGAGTGTTCAGAGTGGTCCGGCAAATTCATCATTGGCGCGTCAAGGCCGCCCACGCGGCTGATGAACCGGCCAAACAATGATCGTTGTTGCGGACGGCGCAAGCCGCGCGACAAACGACGGCGCAAACCCGCGGCAAAATCATCAAATTGAATGGGTTCCGACAATTCTCCGCGCTCTGCAAATCGAATCAGTCCATTTTCTTCGCTCACCACAACAACCACGCAATCACTTTCAAGCGTGGCGCCCATGGCCGCGCGGTGGCGCGCACCCAATTTCATTCCCGCCACCGGATCCGCCAACGGAAGTTGCACACTGGCCGCGGCAATTCGTTCGCCACGAATCACCACCGCCAAATCATGCAGCGGACTTGAGGGCCAAAAAATACTTTCGATCAGTTCGGCGCTCATGGTGGCGTCCATGGCGACTCCTTGCGCGGCAAGTCCCGCAAGCGAAGTTCCACGCTCAATCACAATCAGCGCGCCAAATTGATTGCGGCTGAGAAATTCCACGGAGCCTTCAAGCGCGTCGACAACGGGATCAATGCGTCGACGCTCGCTAGGCGACATGGTTTGTCCAATACGAACCATGGCCTGTCGCAATTCAGGTTGGAAAATGACCAGCATGAAAATGGCGATGGTTCCCAAAAGACCTTCGCTGAGAAATCGCAGGCGTGAAAATGTTTCGCTGAAGAGGCCGGCGAAGCGAATGCCCAGCACCAGCACGGCGATGAGCACAATGATTCCCTTGAACACACCGGCGCCGCGGGTGCCCTGCAGGAAGCGAAGAATCAGCATGACTCCGCCGAAAATCACCAATAATTCAATGGTGATGGAGAGCGGGTCCCCGCCGTGAAAGAGTTGGGTGATGCGATCAAACACATTCGAACTGTACCACGCATGCAACGCCCAGAGCGAGCCCGAAGCGTTAGGATTCAAGCATGAATCGTGAAGCAACTCCACTGTCAATCGGCAAGGCAACCTATCTCTGCGCGGCCAGTGGCGAGGTGCTTGCGGCGGGCACGCCATGCATGTCCGCAATCCGCGAAAATGCCACGCACAATCTTGAGCGTCTTGATTTTTCAATGACCGCGTGGCTTGATGGCGCGCGTCCCGAGGGCATGATTTGTTTTTGGAAGACCACCATGCCGGAGGCGGATCGCAAACGCGGCATTGTGATTGACGACGAGGCCGTTGAGGAAATTTTTGAGCGGCTCGCGGGCGATGACCGTCCAAATCGAATCGCCATTCGTTGGTTGCTTGCCATGATCTTGTTGCGCAAGCGCAGGCTGAAGCAGTTGCGCGTTGAGCACCGCGATGAAAAAGAATTTTGGTTGTTCGCCCGACGCGGCGCCGTTGAAGGCGCGGAGGCAGTTGAAGTGTTGCGTCCAGAATTGGACGAGTCGGCGGTGCAGGCGTTGGCGGATGAGCTTGGTGAAATCGCGGCCTTTGATGGTTGATGAGCGTCATTTCATGTGCCGCATATTTCATGTCTTTTTCGCTTCTTTTTCGCTGCTTTGTGCGCTTGCGATCGGTGCATGCACGGCGGTTGATGCATCCAAGCAGCCAGCGACCAGTGGCGCGCCCGCGCTTGAGCCAACCAAAGAAAACTCCGACAATGTGAAGAGTGTCACTCCTGCGCTCAATGCCGCAGCCATTGTGGCGCAACAAAATCATCGTGTGGCTGGATTGGAAAAATTCGCCACGCGTGGCAGTGCGGAGTTGCGTTGGCACGATGAGAAGGGCGACCATTTTGAGCAGGCACAAGTTGATCTTGCATGGCGCAATAGTGGCGAGCAGATTTCTTTGCGCGCCGACAAAATGGGTGAGCGACTTGCGTGGGCTGGCGCCAATGCGAAGCAGTGGTGGTTGTTTGAACCAAAGCGCGAGCCGAGTCGTTTGTGGCTTGGCGCGCGCAACACGCCAGTGCCAGATTCGCTGCTGCCATTTGCTGGACCCGACGCGTTGCTGGAACTGCTTGCAGCCACGCCATGGCCAGAAAAAATTAGCTTGTCGCAGGATCATCTTGGAACTTTTTGGGCCGACTTTGATCGCCCAGCCCGTGGCGCATGGGTGAAGACCCGCGTTCAAGTTGACACAAACAGTGGGTTTCCAAGCCATATTTGGCTTGTAGATGCCAAAGGCAATGTGCTTGCGGAAAGCGAATTGAGCGAGCCCGTGATGGCCGACATGAACCACTTGCCCATGGCTGACCGGCCAATGGTGGCGAGCAAGATCACCTTGAAGTCCGTGTCTAATGTTGGAGTGTGGCAAATATTTTGGGACGAGCCCGGCGCGCGCGAGGACCGCTTGAAAGATCGCCTGTTCGATCTTGAGGTGATCCGCGGCGTCATGCGACCAGCCGAAGTGATTGATGTGGAGAAGGGCCAAGCCAAGCGATGAATTATTTTGTGCGATATATTTTTGCGTTGATCATGGTCTTGGTCGCGGCTTCTCCATTGCAGGATCATTTTGTGCAGGGCACGCTAGCCGCCAGTAGCGGTACGCACCTCTGGTGGATTTCCAAAATCGATGCGAGCATGGATTCATCAAGTGATTTATCCAATGACTCCGCAAAAGATGCGACCTATAAATTGCTTCAGCACTCGGCGATGAGTGGGGAAAATAATTTTCAAATTGCCGCTGCTTTCATCGACCAACCTATCGCCGTCGCCGCCGATGACGATCAAGTATGGGTTGTGTTCGCCGCCACAAATCACAAGATGGAGGTGGTTTGGGGAGCGACGCAATTCAATCCCGCAAGCGAATTGTGGTTTATCACGCCGGGCGGGGCGCTTCAATTATGCCCCAGTATTGTTGGGGAATCGCTCGAATCACTGGCCGGGTTGAATGGCGAACTGTGGGCGATTGTGCAAGGCCAGCCAGATGCGCGCGTGTTGCGCGGCGGCCAGTGGAACACTGTGCAACTTCCGGCGGTCATCAATGAATGCCAAACGCGAAAGTTGGTGGTAGCGGGCGGCGCGTTGAACGCGTTTGGCCATGCGCAGGATCATTCCCTGAAGCGCTTCAAGAGGGAGAATAATGCGTGGGTTGAGTCACCGCTGAACGCGCCACATTTTTCTTACGCCATTGATCATTCGGCGCGCTTGGCATGCGTGACGGGAGAAAAACCTTCCGAGCAAATGTTGTGCATTGTTGAAGCTGGATCTACCACCGCCATAGCGTCACTGCCCAATCGGAATCAATATGTGCTTGGTTTTGGCGAAAGCTTTGCAAGTTTGGGGCAGGGTGGACTTCAGGAATATTCTTCCTTGCCACAAGACGCGCCACATTCTTCACCAACTATTGTGTTCAATCCAACAACGCTTTCACTTTTGCCAGTGGGAGCAAGTGTGTTCATGGAACCAGTTGCACTGCGCACGCAACTTTCAACAGCAAGCCGCTGGTATCACTTGCCAATTCTTGGCGTGCTTTCGCTGGGCGCCATCATTGCGGCGTTCTTGGTGCGGGCCTTGAATTCGCCGCTGAATCCGCTTGAAAAAACGCGTTCCATAGAAAGCACCGTGGATTCCTCAGCGTTTACAAAAACGCCTTGGACACCATGTGAAAAGTGGCGGCGCTTTACGGCCACAGCCATAGATATGGTGCCATGCGCCATCGCCTCCGTTGTGATGTTCGAAGCGGACATGGTCTCAATCTTGATCCCGCCGCTTTGGAGCGCCGACATTCAAATGTCATTTCCATATATAGCCATGGTTGTGGCAGCGATCGCGTTCTCCATGTTTGAGGAAATCACATTCGGCCGCAGCATGGGTAAGCGCTTGATGGGCGGGCGCGTGGTTTCAATTCATGGTGAGCCCGCGGCATGGTGGCAACACATCGCGCGCAATCTTCTCAAGGGATTGGTGTTGCTTTCACCAGTGCTCGCAATCCCTAGCTTGCTGAATCCACTTGGCGCTGGAATTCCTGAGATTATTTCTAGAACCAGAGTTGAGGCCACGGAAGCCGACTTGGATTAAAGAATGCTTTTAAATCCTCGCTCGGCGTGCGAGTGACCGACTGATTTTGTCCGTAGCGCCCAAAGGCGCGGCCGCCCATTTGGGGGAAGTCACGCAGTGAAATGCGTGCTCAAATTTGTGGCGTTTCACGCATAATTCAGCCGAAGAATGGTTGCGGTTGTTGTCAACCGTTGCCGCGCGTAGGAAGCGTGCGGCATGAACTGATGAAGGGGCATGGAGGCCCGCCGTGAAGATGACTTTTAAAATGAATCCATTGATGTGGAAACCGCAGATGGTGCTTGGCGCCGTACTCGCTGCGATCGTTCCAATTGGCGCAGTGGTATGGAAGACGTCGCGCGCATCTTCAACGATGGCCGCGCAAGAACACATTGCCGCAACGCGTTCCAATGATGCCATCGACGCGCGTGAAGTTGCCAAGAACCCGTCGGCGCAGTCGCCATCATCAGCTCAAGAACAATCCTTGGGTGGAATTCAAGCATGGTTTGAAGGCAGTTCGAATCCTTTTTTAACCACGGCCCAAGCCAAGGATCGCAAAACAAAAGACGCGATTGCAAAAGTGGAAATGGCGCTCAAGAGCCGAGGCGATGTGGAGTCCATATTTATTTTGGTTGATGAAAGCGCGGACGCATTGAAGACGCCGAGTGCCGCGACCAAGAGTGAAGCAGCAACGGAGTTGCGCTTGGCCGCGAAACAAGATGGTTCAACTGACAAAAATGAGTTTGCCAGAATCAAGCCAAAAGCAGTGGTTTCCATTCGAATGCGTGCGGGCGCCTTGCCAGTGACATTGGTGGACAGCGCGGGTTCATTGTTAAGCGCTGCGCTTGTGAATGTGAACGCGGAAGATATTGAAGTGCTTGATGAACGCAGTGGGGCGCGTGTTCGTGCGCGGACGCTGGACGTGAATGCATCGAACACGGCGCGTGAAAATATGACCTTGGCTGCGGAGTGTGACCAAGAAGAATTGCAACTTGCGTTGAACGCTGTGAATACATTTCAGTCACAAGCAAATAATGCCGACGCGAGCAAGCAGAATCAATCGCCGCAAATTATTCTTGTTAATCAAGACAATCAATCGTCATGGGTCGTGGCAACTGTGGAATTTAAGCGCGCCGTTTCACGGCAATCCGCTTGGATATGGTTTCTTAGCGTAATTGGATTCATCAGTGGCGCAGTTGGCATTGCAATGTGGCGCAAGCGTGGGGTACGCGCCGCGAAGGGGATGAATAGTGTGTTGGCGAATTCGGCGACCGCGGTATTAAAAAATGCGAATCAACAGCCCGGCGTGGCGGCGCTTGGCAAGTTTGAATTTTGGAGCGCGCCCTTGGCGTGCGCCTTACACAAATGTGTGGCGGAAAAACCGGCGTTGATCGCGGCCGCTCTTGGTGAACGCCTAGAAAACACATCTGCGTCTAGACAAGAAGTGGCCACACTTTTGCTGGAATTAGAGCCGTGGGCTGCCGAACGCATTCTTGCCGTACTCCCAAATCGTTCGCTGGATGCTCTGGAAAGCGCAATCAAACAACCTGCCGCGCCTGTTGCGGAGCAACACGTTCGAGCACTGGCGGAAGCCATGCTGTCCTTGCGCAATGCCGCGTAAGTGATTGTGGAAGTGATCATCCAGCCCATCGCGTGGCGTCACAAAATTTTTAACCCCGCCGCGGATTTCGTCGAGCATCTGCGTCGCCATGTGTTGTCGGCGCTTGTGATGCCTTCGGTTGTTGCGTTGCCGCCGCCGCCATGCTGGCTTGCGTCGCGGGCGCCATGCCTTCAAGTTTGGCGAACAGCAAACGTCCCGCGTTGGTGTTGACGGCGTTGGCAATGGTGGCTTCAACGCTTGCGCCAATGCGCGTCGCGGCATCTTGCACAACCACCATGGTTCCATCGGGTAGATAGCCAACGCCTTGACCCGCGGCTTCACCCGCTTTGATAATGGCCACTGTCACAATGTCGCCAACG
>CAIUGT010000024.1 GCA_903898755.1 uncultured bacterium
AAGCGCGTCGTTGAATTTGGTGGCGCGGCGCGCGGCAAAAATTCCGCGCTTCACTTCAAGCACATGCACTTCGCCTGGTTGAGTTGCCGTTGAGCGAACGCACGAAAGGCGCCAACCATCCGCGCTGAAAGTTCCAAGCGAAATTTCCGCGCCAAGATCCGTGTGAAACGCAATCGCTCCGCCACGCGCGGCCACGCTGGCAACTCGCCCGCTTCCATGCCAACCCGCGCGAAAGAAAATGGCGCTTGAATCTGGAAACCATCGAAGCTGTGGTTCGAACGCCGGATCACCAGCGTCGCTTAATGTTGAAGCCATTAAACACAAATCAGACTTGGCGGTCAGGCATGTGGTTTTGCGCGCGCGGCAGTCATGCACAAACAGTTCGACATTGGCGGTGCCGTACATGCTGTCAGCGCCAACGCGACCGGCCCACGCAATGCTGAAACCGTCGGGGCTCCAACGCGGCTGCGACTTTGGACCCTTGGCAATACCCGTCATGCGCGCCGTTTCATGTTTGGCGCGCGCGCCGAATGAAACAATAAACAATTCGGTGTCCAGCGAACTCCACGAGGCGCGTGGATTTTTATTGCCGGCCACCACCAAGGCGTTGCCATCGGGCGACCAATCAAATGAATACCGACCCAGCGTGTCGGTGAATACTTCTTCAACGTTGCCGCGCTCAACATCAAGCACCTGCAAGGCAAATCGCTGGCCATCAAAATAACCGTCGCCATCAAGACGATAGTTTTCATTTTCAATCACGCGCGGCGGCGTGGACAAACCATGTTGCTCACGCGCCTTCTTGGCTTGCGCGGTCCATTGCGCCTGCGTTGCGCGAAATCCAAACGCAAGACGTCGGCCGCACGGACTCCACGCCAAATCGCGAACGGCTCCATGCGGCATGCTCAGCAACTCGCGCGGCGCGCCGCCCTTGTGCGACACAATCATAATGCGCGGAGCAAGCGCGGCGTCGTTGCGAATAAAAGCAATCTTGGTTCCGTCGGGGCTCCAACGCGCAAGCGTATCCTTGGGTCCCTTGGTCACGGCGCGCGGCGCGCGTTTGCAATCGGCGTCAGCCACCCACACGGAAGTCTCGTACGCATTGCGCGCACCAACAATCTTGCGTTGAAATAAAACTTGGCGGCCGTCGGTCGACATGTGCGTGTCGCCAACACCAACAAGCTTTAGAAGATCTTGCGGCGTAATACTGCGGCGGCGCGAGCCAGCCAATGCGGTGCGTTTTTGTGTTGTGGTGCGTGCTGCCATTTGTCTTCAATTCATTGGTGAATGATCGCGCGTGCGGCATGACCCTGTTATCCAAATTTAGCCGCTCAATCTGGAGTTGAGTCCCTATTTAGACAACTCGAAAGCAAGTCTAACCTGAACGTGTTTCGCTTTCGGCTCGGCCCACAAGTATGCTTCTCGCGTTGCCAGCACTTTACAAGCACTTCGCCAGCGCTCCATCAGCGCCACGCAACGCGCGCAACATTCAACATCAAGCGTTGCCCCACACGTAGAAATCAATGCTGCACACTTCTTTAAATCCAAGTTTGACGCAGATCGGCGCGGACGTCTTGCGATCGCCCTGCAAGACCGCCGTGTCCTTGCCCATGGCGTGGGCATCCGCAAGTCGCTTGGACATCATTGCCGTGTAGATGCCGTGGCCACGATATTCACTGAGCGTGGCCGCACCTTGCATCACAGCGATTGTGCTATTCGCAGGCGCAAACATGCTGGAAACCGACACTGGTTCCTTGACGCCGTCCATAAACGCGAGATAGTGATTTCCAGATTCAATACGCCACAACAAGTCGCAGTAAATGGCGGACAACTTTTCTGGGATGGGATAGGCGGTTGTATACAAGCGAATCAAAGTGTCTCGATCCGCGCGGGTCGCCTTGCGTACGGTCACCAATGGATTGCACCGCATGTCGCGCTGCATGTCGGTCAGGACTAGGCCAGCTTGTTCAATCACTTTTGTGAATCCGGCGGTCTCTAATTTAGAAACCAAATCGAACGGCGTGGACGATGGATTCAGCCACCAACCGACCACGTGACTGCGCTTAGCGAAAAATTCCTGCACCTGCGCAATGACGACGTCCGCATTCTCTTGCGTCAGAGTTGATACGCCAACCATATTGCCGAATGGATGTGACACTTCAGGTGTGGCATGAGCTTGAAGCCCGGGGAAAGTCGGTAGATCCCAGTGTCCCGGTATCTCAGGGAACATGAACATACTGTTTTCAAGAGCGTGCAGAATTGATTTCTCGCTCGCGGCCATATTGTGTTGTCTCCGTTCATACCATTCATTTGCATCTTTCAAAATCTCACCTACTAACGCGCCGTCAAACATATAGTGTGCGATGATCTCATCACCGCAGCGCAGGATTAAAAAGTGGTCGCCTTCTGTGTGCAACTCAACCCCTGCCGCAAGATGATCAGGTAAAAGAGCACCATTTGCAATCGCTTGCTTAGATATGTTCATATTTCCTACTTTTATAAATTGGTGTCACTGAATTAGGTGAATGGGAAATTGAAATATCTTTATTTAAAGGTTAACAACTATATTCATTGGTCTGCCTTAAAAGATAATCGCGATTCACATAAATGCACTTTTCATGTGTCTCCCTCAAACGCGAATAGATACGCAAATTAAATCACGAAGTGCTTTGCGCGGGAGCGCCGCTTGCACTGCCGCGATCGCGAGGCCGTGGACCACTTGGCGTGGGCAATTGGTCGATCGGCACAAAGTGCACCGACTTTGCTTCAGCAAGATCGCCGTGTGCAATTGATCGCAGATACGCGCAGCAAACAAGCACGTGCGCCTTTGACTGCGTCGCCGCATACACCCACTGCGCAATCCACGCCGCGATCGACGGGAAATAGTTGTCGATCTCAACGTCAACATGAAGCGTGCTCATTCCAGGCTTCGTGCCCGGCCGGCGCGCAACGTCAATCTCAAGATATCCATCGCTGTTCACGCCTGGCGCGGCCACCAAAATTCCGCGCTCAATTCGCCAGCGCACAATGCCGCGATGCTGGTCCATTTGGTACTCGGGCTTGCGGAAAGACAGCAGTACGAATGGTCTGCAAATCAAAACAATAAAGCGCTCCTGCTCGGTGTATTGGATTTGAACTAGACCAAGCGTGCAGCGCGTGAGAAATCGCCAGTAGGTATGCGCGAGTCGCTCCAGATGCATCGGCGTCCAGATTGCGTCAAGTGTGTGCGAGCTGATCTGCAAGTCGGCTGACTGAACCGAGCGCACGGCACCGCGCTGATCAGTCTGTGTTGAATCTTGAAGCGCTCCAATTTCAACCTTGCCAACTTTGCTTGGGCGACAGACCAGTTTCGTACCAAGTGCGATCAACGCCAGCGCCAACACAATGAGTGCGGCGATCACCGCCAGTATTTCAAGTGCCAGAAGAAATGCGTGCATGATCTGCTGTGCTCACATTGTTGCGGCGCCCATCGCGGCGCGTTTGCCATGCACAAAACTCAGATGGTGGTCGACATGCTTGGTGTAGATCTCAAGTAAATATTGAAGCGTGACCTTGCCCCGCTGGGTGTGAATTCCTTCGCGCGCAAACACGCCGGGCGCCAAGGTGCGCAGCCATTGCGCGGTGAAGCGACGATTGGCGTCAAAGAGATCGAGCGCGGTTGCAAGGTCGATCTTGTCAGACGGCAACTTGGCGATGAACAGGTTTTCATCGTAGGAAACCAACAACGGTAATTCCTCGGCGGCGATGCGGCGCATGCGATGGGTCGCAATGAGATCGCTATCAAGAATGTGCACGATGATCTCCTGAATGCTCCATGTTCCTGGCGCAATACGGGTGTTGATCTGCGCGTGCGAGAGTCCGGCTGCGGCGGCTCGCAGTGTGGCGATGCCCGATTCGTAGGAAGCGATGGTCTGCAGAATGGCAGGGTCGGATGCGTTGGTCATGGTGGGAAAGTGTAGGGCGGGCGCGCACAGATTCGCGCGCTATTCTGCGCATCAAACAATGCGTAACACGATGCACATCTGCTGATGACGTTTATCACGCACGTCCCCCACATGAATTTTTACCTATGTGGCCTGAAGCACACAATTAAACTTGACCCCGTTGCATCGCCGTAGTCAGTTTCACGTGCTGCCAGAAACACTCACTCCCCAATATCTTCAGCCCACAAGTCTGGCTTCTCGCGTTGCAAGCGCTCCATCAGCGCCACACAACGCGCGTCGTCGACCAAGTGAAGTTCAATTCCTTGCTTGCGCATCCAATCTTCGGCGCCCATGAATGTGCGGTGCTCGCCAATGACAACGCGCGGAATTTTAAACAGAATGGCAGTGCCGGAACACATTGGACACGGACTCAATGTGCTGACCAATGTCAGCTTGCGCCAATCACGACGGCGACCCGCGTTGCGAATGCAACTCACCTCCGCGTGCGCGGTTGGATCGCCAGATTGCACTCGCATGTTGTGACCACTTGCCACCACGCGCGCTTGATCATCAAGCAACGCGCTGCCAATGGGAATACCGCCTTGGTTCCAACCGGCCTCCGCTTCCGCGATGGCCGCGTCAAGTCCAATGCGAATGATCTCTGGTGAAATCATGCGTGCTGCTTACTTGGTTGTTGGCGCGCGCCAACTTTGCTTGAAGGTTTTAATAGCCTCAATGAACGTTGGCTCAAGACCCTTGAAGGATTTCTTCTCGACCAGTTGGTCGCGCAGTGGCTTGTTGGGGCCGCGGAAATTCTCAAGCAGATCCTTCTCAAAGTTGTTCACTTGATCAACTGGAACATCGTCCATTAAACCCTTGCTTGCGGCAAAGATGGAGACGCACTGATCGAACACGTCGTATGGCGTGTACTGACCTTGCTTGAGAAGTTGAACCATGCGCGCGCCGCGATCAAGTTGGCGCTGACTGGAAACGTCAAGCTCTGTGCCAAGTTGCGCGAAGGCTTCAAGTTCACGGAACGCCGCAAGATCAAGTCGCAGCGAACCCGCGACTTCTTTCATGGCTTTAATTTGCGCATTACCACCCACGCGGCTCACGGAAATACCCACGTTAATGGCGGGACGAATACCAGCCGCGAACAATTCAGGTTGCAAGTAAATCTGACCGTCGGTGATGGAAATTACGTTGGTCGGAATGTAAGCCGACACGTCGCCTTCTTGCGTTTCAATAATTGGAAGCGCGGTGAGCGAGCCGCCGCCATTCTCCTTGGAGAGTTTGGTGGATCGCTCAAGCAAACGACTATGCAGATAGAACACGTCGCCGGGATAGGCTTCACGGCCTGGCGGACGGCGCAACAAAAGCGAAAGTTCGCGGTACGCAACGGCTTGCTTTGAAAGATCGTCGTACACGCACAGAACATGCTTTGGCGTTTTGCCATCTTTGCCCTGCCACATGAACCACTCACCCATGGCGCAACCGGAGTACGGCGCAATGTATTGCATTGGCGCGCTAGTGCCGGCGCCAGCGTCCACCACGATTGTGTATTCCATGGCGCCGTTCTTCTTCAGCGTGTCCACAACATTGGCCACGGTTGAATCTTTCTGTCCAACAGCCACATACACGCACACAACGGCGTCAGGTGTTCCCCAATATTTTTTCTGATTGATGATGGCGTCAATGCACACGGCGGTCTTGCCGGTCTTGCGATCACCAATGACAAGTTCGCGCTGACCACGACCCACGGGAATCATGGAATCAACGGCTTTCACGCCGAATTGCAGCGGTTCCGTCACAGGCTGACGCTCTTTAATGCCAGGAGCAACAATATCAACCTTCATGCTGGCGGTGGCTTTAATAGCCGGACCGCCGTCGATTGGATTGCCAAGCGCGTCCACCACGCGGCCAAGAAGTTCTGGACCAGCTGGCACTTCAAGCAAGCGACTGGTGCTACGAACGGTGTCGCCTTCGCGCACGCGCGTGGCGTTGCCGAAGATGGCCACGCCGACCATGTCGGTTTCAAGGTTCATGATTTGGCCGGTCACAACTCCGCCTTCGGAATCGAACTCAACCAGCTCGCCGCTCATGGCTTTGCTTAAGCCATACACGCGCGCAATGCCGTCGCCAATTTCAACCACTTGTCCCACTTCGGAGATTTCAAGTTGCTGGCTGAATTGCTCAATTTCTTTTTTAATGACCGATGTGATTTCGTCTGTTTTAATTTTCACTGGTGTACCTCTGTGTTCAATCTATAAAAGTGGTGGAAGAAAGTTGTGTGTACGAAAATGTTTTAGTGCTTGCTCGCGCCGCCATCCATGAAACGATCTGGAGAAACGGCGAAGTCTTGTCGTGCTGAATCAATCATGGCCGCCTGCATGCGTCGCAAACGAGTGGCCACGCTGCCATCGATGAGTTGATCACCAATGCGAAGCTTGATGCCACCAATCATGCTGGCGTCTTTGTAACTGTGAAGAACGGCTTCCTTGCCGTAAGTGGCTTTAATTCTGCTGGAAACGCTGGCGGCCACTTCGGCGTCAATGGCGCCGCCGTTGACCGTGTACACGTCCACTTCCAACTTGCCAAAACGTTCTTGCATGAGTTGGTCAAACGCGTCGCCCACTTCAAGCAGGTGACCCACGCGGCCCTTGCGGCTGAGAATAAGAATGAACTTCATCAGCAGGTCGCTGATGTTGCCCTTGAGAATATTTTGCAAACTGTGCTCGCGCTTCTTGGCGTCCACGATTGGGCTTTGCAGAAAATGACGAAACGGCGCGTTGGCGCGAACCAACTCGCACAACTCGTCAAGCTCCTCGCCAATTTCGGCGGGAACATTCGCGCCCGCGGCCAAAGCCAGCGAGAGCAAACTCTCTGCATACATTTTCGCGACTCGATCCACTTGTGCGGGCATGTGCTTCTTTCTCTATCGAATGCTTTAGCGGCTTGTCATTTCTGAAAGGCTTTCATCAACCAATCGCTTTTGATCGCCTGGTTGAATCTCGCGCTTGAGAATTTTTCCAGCCACGGTCGTGGCCAATGTGGCGGCGACCGCGTGAATTTCCGCAAGAGCGGTGCGCTTGGCGCTTTCTAGTTCTTGCGTTGCGCGAAGCCGCATGTCCTCCAACTCGCGTTGACTGCGGGTGCGCAATTCATCGGCTTGTCGATCGGCCTCGCTTCGGGCTTTGCGAATCATGTCGTCGGCGGCGGCGCGGGCCTCTTCAAGGCGCTTCTCAAATTCGCTTTGCGCGGCCTTGGCTTTGGCTTGAGCGGCTTCGGCGGCGCGAATTTCGCCCAGGATTTTTTCATCACGGGCATCAAGCGCCTTGGTGATTTTGGGCCACACAACAAATGCGAATGTTCCAAAGGCGACCAAGAACACCGCGACGGTGCTGAAGGCTGGAAGCAACTTAAAGCTCAACGGACTTGCTTCGGCGGCTTCATTGGCAAGAAGAAAAATATTCATAAGAACCTCTCAAGCGAAATGCAATCGCTGCGTGATCACCGCCGCGATTATGGAAGTGCGCAAGGTCGACGCGGAATTTCTTCCGCGCCGACCCGCGCCTGATCAATTATTTAACGAAACCGATGAGCAAACCAACAACCACTGCGAAGAGCGCAACGCCTTCGACAAGAGCGGCGGTCAAAATCATTTGAATGAAGATCTTGCCGGCCATTTCTGGTTGACGGGCAATGCTCTCCACGGCGCTTCCGCCGATACGGCCAATACCAATCGCAGCTCCGATAGCCGCAAGACCAGCGGCAAGTCCGCCGCCAACTCCAAGGCCCCAGTTCACCGCGCCAACGGCGGCACCGGCGGCAACCGCGTCATTTGCCATGGCTGGTGATGCTGCCAACAAGGTCATACAGAGTGCTGTCATTCCAACGGTCACGATGTTCTTCATTACAAGGTCTCCAGTGTCAAGTGTCATGATGCGGTGGGACGCATCGGGGTTCTATTCAAGCTTCAGCCCCACAAGCCGAAGCCAATTTCCGAATGGGTTCACGCGAACCCAAAGTTCTTCCAAAAGTTCTTTCAGTGATTCAGTGAGCAGCCGACGTCGCGCCATCCAACTCATGCGCTTCACCTTCCTCTTCGTGGTGGCTCATTAAACTAATGAACACCGCGCTGAGGAACATGAACACGAACGCTTGCAAGAACGCGACGAAGAGTTCCATGAAAGTGATCAAGACGGCGAAGATGCCCGACGCCAATGTCACGCCGGCGGTGGCCAGACCATTTTGTGTGCCAGCCCAGGTCATGCCGCCAAACATCAACAATGTTGCGAGCAATGTGTGCCCACCAAACATGTTGGCAAAAAGTCGAATGCACAATGCGGCTGGCTTAATGACAAGCCCCAGCACTTCCACCACGAAAATAATTGGCACCACAAGCCAAAGTCCTTTTGGTCCCGCAACCAGTTCATGACCGCCACACAAATGTTCAAGCCAGCCCTTCACGCCAAGTTCGCGGAAGCCGTGCGCTTGAATCACAAGAAACACAAAGAACGCAAGCACAGCGTTCACCGCGATATTGGCCGTGGCTGTTCCGCCCACCACCGCAAGTTGCGCGTCCTCAATCCATGTTCCGGTGATGGCCTGCAAATCCTGCATGGGCACCATGCCGATTAAATTCAGCGACAAAATTAGGAAGAACAGCGTGAGAAGAAACGGCGCAAATTTGTGCGCATCTTTCTTGCCCATCATTGGCGTCAACATTTCATCGCGCAAGTACAGGCACATCACTTCGATCACTTGCGCAATACGGCCGCGTGATAAATAGCGGCGATGACCCATTGACTCTTTGCCCGTGGAAATATTTTTGCTTGCGTACAGCAACACCGCCATGAAGGCGATCAAACCAACAAACAAAGCCACAACTTGTATTGTGAGACCTGGAATCAGAACATTCCCGCCAACGCGCACTGGCGCATCAAGCACGTGACTGACTGGATTGTTGCCGGAGGCGAGTAGGAATTGCATGGATGATTCTTAAGTGAATTGAGTGAGAGAAATATTCACGCGCGTTGCGTGAAGTGGTGCTGAGTGAAAGTGAGAGGCGGAACTTACTGCCTTTATGGTTTCCGTGTGGAAGAAGCATGACGCGACACTGATTTCGCCACGATGACTGCCTCCGCAAGAAGCCCAACCATCGCCCAAACCACCCCTCCAACCAACACACTCATGGCGGGCAGATGGGAGAAGAAGTATATCGAGATGAGCAGAATTGGTGCCCCAAGAAGGCGAATGGTGGTTCCGCCCAGCCACCACAGCATCCAGTCGCTGGCTGGTCGGCGTTTCCACGGCTGCATGCCAAAGAAAATGACCGCCCACAATAAGGTGACACTGCCCGAAGCCAACTTCAGTCCCCTGCCAGATTCAGGTGGCGCATGCCAACTTTCCCATGGGAGTGATGGCGTAAGTGCAGACAAAATAAGCATTAATATAAACAGGCCAACGACGCGGCTTACAGGAAGCGCGAATATTGGCTCGCCCTTGAATGGGCCCGACTGGGAAACTTGCGCCTGCCCCGCGGTTGATTCGGTCAGCGGTCCTGGCGTGGAGCTTTCTATAGATGCGCTGCCAGAACTGAAAGATGACGGCGCTGAAGCCGAAGATGGCGGCTGGATTTGTTCAGAATCATTCATTTTTGGCTGAATCTTTGGCTTTTTTGCCAAATCCTTCTAGTTCACTGTTCAATTTCAGGGCGTTTCTAATAAAGGTGCTCACGGCCACAAGAACGCCGGCAGTTGCGCCACCAATAATTCCCCAGTGGCCCATATTTGGATAGAAGTAGTCCACGCCCCATCCAAGCGCCACGCCCGCCACAACTTGGCTTGAAAATTCCCAGCCAAGCGCCGCCATTTTCCAACCGATGCGGGTTTCCTTCAGGTCGCGGTTGCGCCGCGCGGTGGGCGAAAGCGGAATCAATCGCTTGGGGGAAAACGCAGGCACGCGATCGGCGTCATTTTCGCGCTGCGAATCCGAATCAAAGTTGTTGTCAGAGGCTGGCATGGTTTTCATGGAAGCCTACACTTCAACGCCAATCACCGAGACACCCCCATGGCAATTCCAGACGACCAAATTATTGATGTGACTGAGAGCAAACTCAACCGCTCCGAGAATCTTTTTGTTGTGTCGGTGTTCAAGGGACTCGGCACCACCATGCGCCACGCGTTTGAAAACTTTGGCCGCAACGGTTCCACCAAGAAAAATGTTTGGGTGGTGCAATATCCAGAGCAGAAGCGCGACGATCGCCCTGTTGAGGAAGGCGGACAGTTCCGTCCCAATTTCCGCGGCGTGCATCGCTTGAATAAAGATGAAGATGGCCGCGTGCGATGCGTTGCGTGTTTCATGTGCGCCACCGCGTGCCCCGCGAATTGCATTCACATTGTGGCGGATGAAAGTCCGTGGGATGACCGCGAAAAATATCCAAAGCAATTCGACATTGACGAGTTGCGCTGCATTTACTGCGGCATGTGCGAGGAAGCGTGCCCCGTGGACGCCATTGAACTCACACCGCATTATGAAATCACTGGTTTGTCGCGCCAAGAGTTGATCTTTGACAAGTCAAAGTTGCTCCAGGTGTACGACCAAACCATTGGCGAAAAGCCAATGTGATTGCGCCGCGAATGCGGCCGTGCATTTCGAATTAGTTTTTTGGCTTCTTCAAAAACTTGTCAAGCAATCCGCCGACAACGTCTTGTTGTTTTGGCGGCGCGCCAGCGGGCGGCGGGGTTGTGGTGGTGGTTGTGCCCGAGCCAGATTTGCCGCCAAGAATTCCCTCGGCGATACCGCCAAGACCCTTGAGCAAATCTTCGCCCTTTGGCAAATCCAAATTGGGCTCCACTTTCATTTGCAATTGATCGCCTTCAAGCGGTCCAGAGAACGTGACTTTCACCTGCACGGATTGACGCATTTGCGCCGTGGTGCTGCCCAAAATATTGTTGATGTTGCCAAATGATTTTCCAAGCAAGCCGTTGCCAGCCATGGCGTTGGTGACGCCTTCAAGCGGATAGCGCACCCGGATGAAGTTGGCAAACGGCGGATGCGATGCCAGATTGATGTCAGCCTCTGAAAAAATAGTTTGCTGCCAACTGTTGCCAACTTTGCTCACTTGAATTGTGAAATCCTTGTACGTGAGAATGCCCTTGTTGATTTCACCGTTGAGCGGCGAGAGCAAACCGGGAATGGTGGACTTGTTGTCTTTCACCGTGGCAAGATTCATAAGACTGATCAACTGCCCGCTTTTTTCCAGCTCAACTTCGCCAACATCAATGGTGAAGCGCGCATCGGTTTTGGCCATATCAAATGGAAGCGGCGCGCGCACCATGGTGACCGTGGTGTTGACCGCCTTGTTTTTAAATTCAATGTCGCCAAGAATTGGATTGATGGGGCGTAAAACATGCTCGCGCATATTTTCATCGGGGCGCAACTGAAAAGTAATGGCCTCGCTTGGCACGACAATGATTTGTGAATCCACAATGCGCACCGCGGGAATATCAAGCGTGAGCGTTGGGCTTTCAATGTGGCCCTTGAAGCGATCGGAGGCTTCAAACCCAGTTTGACCGGCAAGTTGAATGCTGAACACGGGACCGGCGAGATTTTGAATGAATCCGTCGCCTTCTGAAATAGCGTCAATTAACGAAGATGGAAACTCGCTGATGTTGATGCCCGCAACCAATTTCATGGTTGGAATATTCATTTTCCCGTTGGGTCCAGCCAAATTCAACGCTTTCACCTTCACGCTCATGGGCTTGGTGGGCTGGCCATCTGCGGCAAGCGCGCCCGTGAGATTCAGCAGCGCGCTTTCCGCGCCGCTGGTTTGCAACGAAATATCAGTGGCTGCAAAATTCATGGTCGCCACTTTTTCTGGCGCAGCCTGTTGATTGCGTGGTGGCGCGGCTTGCTTGTTTGTGGACGAGGACAAAATGGCCGTGGCGAAGACAACTTGAAATGGCTCAACGCGCGCGTTGGTGGTGACGACCGCTCCCGCCGCAAGTGGATTCAATTCGCCATTGACGGATGGAATGACGACCGACGAAATGTCGAGCGCCACCTTGATGTCCGTCAAATTTCGCACAGGTGATTTTTGCGGACCGCGGTCCAGAAAAATTCTCACCGCGTCGCCAGGCACGCTTGCGTTGGCGGAACTTTTTGTCAACACAATGGATCCATTGGCGGCGCGCGACCCGTTGATATTGGCTTTCACGCGACCCAAATCCGCGTCAAGCGCGAACGTTGTGGCGCCCGATTGCGCGCCAACCGTCGCCTTGAATTTGCCCGCGTTCATAGCGCCATTGGTGGTCCACTCGGGAACATCGCCCAAGCCGGCGAAACGCGCGATGCGTTGCACGGCCACTTCATTCGCGGTGATGGACCCATTCCACTTGTCCGCGTTTTGCATTTGAAATTCACCCGACACTTTCGCGGCCAAGCCGCTGGCATCCAACAGATCCGAGTAGAGCGTGGCGGCAACAGGACCATTGAAAGAAAGCGGACCAGTGAAAGAGGCGCGCATATTTTGCGCAACGATTGACTCGGTGAGACCCATGGCATGCGTCATGGTGAGTGAAGCCAGCGTGCACGTCACGCTGGACTTTGGCGAATTGAAATCGCGATCAATGCTCGCCTGAATGCTGAGGTCGCGAATAGCCGCGTTGCCCGCCCCGCTTGGAAGACCGTTGGCCACAAGCGCGTTTGTTGTGAAGTTGCCCTTGAAAATTTGCGGGCCAGTAAGGGCGACATTGCCGCGAAGCACCGCGTTCTGCAAAGAGGCCGAGCCAGTGAGCCCGGGCACTTTTGTCATGAACACTTGCTCAATTAAAATGGACACGGGGCTGGGCGTGAATTCGGTCACACCATTTTCAAGCGCCGGTCGGTTCAATTGAATTGGACCCGCCGCGATCACGCACTTGGCGGGCGCTGAAATTTTCACAGCGCCTTGACTGGCCCATTCCGCAAGGCTGGGCGAAATTGTTGCGGATGTGTTGTCAAGCGTGGCGGTGACATTGGTCGCGTCCCAAGCGACATTCATATTGATGACACCAGGCACGGTTTGCGCGTTGATGCGCAGCGTGCCTTGTTCGTATGAGCCTGCCAGTGTTGACTTGATTGTTGAAGCGCCAGGCTGAACCTTGCGCAAAATGTCCACGATATTCGCAGGAATACCGGGCAAAAGTGTTGGGTCGAACGGACCCACCTGCGTGTCGCCAGAGATTTTCATTTGCTTGAAAGCAAACTCTTTATTGCTCATCAAGCCGGCGATGTTGGCGGACACATTCACCGGCGCGCCATTGAGCGTGGTGTTGAGCGCAAAATCTACTTTGTCGGCCAGTGGCGCGGCGGCAATCTTGATGTCAAGCGGCCCCATGGCAACTGGAGCAATTCCATCTTGAATAAATTGCGCGGCACCAACGTTCAACGAACCTTGGGCAGTGAGATCCACCAAATTAAATTGTCCGTTCTCACGAACAGGCGGAATATAAAAACTTTGCAACGCAACCGAAACTGGCAGCGGTTGCATGGTGATGACATTGAATGGCTTCAACAACTCTGGAGAAAGTTGCGCGGTGAGTTGCGTGGTCTTGCCTTGCACCGCGCCGGTGTTCACATCGATCGCGGCGGAACTTTGCAATTGAATCTGCGCGCTTGTCAGCGACAGATCAAATCCAGTGGCGCTGTTGGTTGCGGCCTGCAATGAAATTGATGGACCAACATCGCGCGCCATGTTGATGGGCGTGTTCTTGGTGAATTTTTCAAACAGCGAAGTGGGAATATTTTGCGCCTGCACGGAACCAGCCCATGTGCGCGGATCTTTGGCCCACGTTGCGATTGGATCTTTGGAATTTGGACGAACCGCCTGCAACTTGGCGGCGATTGTGGCGGACTGTCCGTTCACTGAAATAGCAATATTCGACTGCAAATGAATGGGTTTTGTGGAGGCGGCATCGATTGAGAATGTGGCCTGAGTGATCTCCGCGGGCACATCAAGCACGGGCAAAAGAACGCCGTCCACCTGCGCGTTCAGTGAACCATTGACGGCGATTGGATCAAAGGCGCCGGTGGTATTGAAGATGTTGGTGAACGTTCCGTTGGCGGAAATGGCTCCAGGCTTGTCGCCAATTTTTGTGTTGGCGGACAGTTGAATTTCCAGCGGACCTTTTTGACTGACCGCAAGTTTGGCTTTGAGTCCATCAACAGCGAATGCGGGACCGGCGGCGTTGGAAATATTCGCATCAAAACGACTGATTGTGATTTGAATAGGACGCGACGGAAATTGAAACGACTGCGTGGCTGCCGCTGTTGATGTTGCGGGCGTCTTTTGCTGCGCGGCTGGCGCAGGGCTTTTTGCCAGATCAAGCAAACTCAGTTTGCCAGCAGCGTCAAGCGCGCCTGTGATTTTGGCGCTTACCGTGACATCAATTGAATCAACACTTCCTGTGGCCAAATCAAACAAGCCGTTGCGCAGCGATGCGGAAACCGCCAGGGAACTTTTTGCGTCATTGCCAACAATGCTGAAGTTGTCCACTTGCTGTGGACCAAACCATGTCAACGAAATGTCGCCGATGGAAACTTTGCCGTTCACTTGCTCCGCAACAGCGCCAGTGATCAACCCGCGAAACATTGGAAGCGACGCGATGGATGGAAGGAACGCGACCAGCGCGATTACGCATGTAAGCCCGCCAAGAATGATCCACATGAAAATCTTGCGAAACTTTTTGCGCGGAGTTGAAGTGGCTGATGCGGACTGAGTTGTGTTGTTTGTGTCGGTCATGGTTGGACCACACAAATTACCTCAATCAACAGTGATTGGTGTGGGACCAGTGGCGGGCGCAAGTTGCAGCATTTTTTCAAGGGCTTTGCGCGCCAACTCCGCCGCTTTTGGGTGAACAGAAATTTGATTCGCCACGCGACCCTCCGCAAGTTGATCCAAGCACCACAACATGTGCGACTGATCAATTCGATACATAGTGGTGCACAGACATTGGCAATCGCTGAGCATGCGCACTTGCACATCGCGTTCCTGCGCGGCTTGCGCAAGTCGATTGACCAAATGCACCTCCGTGCCAACAACCCAACTCGAACCCTTGGGCGCGTTCGCAATTTGCTGAATAATGAATTCCGTGCTGCCGACTAAATCCGCAAGCTCGACCACTTCCTGGCAGCACTCTGGGTGAACCAAAATTTTCACCGCTTTATTTTCCGCGCGCGCGTCTTCCACGTGCTCTGGTCGGAATAATTTATGAACGCTGCAATGACCCGCCCACAAAAGCACTTTGCTTTTTTGAATCACGCTTGCGTCCAGGCCACCCATTGGTTTCTTTGGATTCCACAGCGCCATGTCGCTGGCGCCGCCATTGCGTTGCGCATCTATTTCGCTTTTCAATCCAAGATCGCGCGACGTGTTGCGCCCCAAATGTTGATCAGGCATGAAGATCACTTGCACGCGCTCGCCCTTGGCCAACTTGGTGTCGCCGCCATCAAACGCCCACTTCAACACGTGCCGCGCATTACTTGATGTGCAACATGCGCCGCCGTGCTCACCAACAAACGCCTTCACCGCGGCGCTTGAATTCACATACGTAATGGGAATCACGCGCACCTTGTCCTTACTTTGCGCGTGCGCTTTTTCAATTTCTTCCCACGCCGTCAACGCGTCTTCATAGGCGGCCATATCGGCCATGGAACAACCGGCGGATAAATCAGGAAGAATTACTTTTACGGATTCATCGGTGAGAATGTCGGCGGTTTCCGCCATAAAATGCACGCCGCAAAATAAAATAAATTGCGAGCCCCGCGCCTTGGCTTCTTTAGCCGCCATGCGACTGAGTTGCAAGGAATCACCAACAAGATCGGCGTGCGCGATCACTTGATCCTGTTGATAGTGATGACCAAGAATGAGCAACTTGTTTCCCAGTTGCTTGCGACGCGCGGAAATAGCGAGCGCGAGCTCCTCATCAGAGCGCGTTCGATAGTGCGCTGGAATTTCTGGCTGCCACAGCATGTCCACATTCTAGAACGAACTTGCAAGCGAGGCTTGCGCTTTCAATTTGCAACACATGTTTTAAACGCACGCGGTTTATTTCAAGGATTGAATCGCGGGCGTGTGAATGCTCTCGACGGCGATCACAGGCAAACCCATGTGCTTCTCTATAGATGTGGCAAGAATTTCCGCCTCTAGGGCGCTAGACACAAGCACAAACAACGTGCTGCCGCTGCCGGAAACGTGCGCCACGCGCTCGGTCAACTCCGCCAATTCCTCTAGTTCGCCGCGCAACTTTGGCGCAACTTCACATGCGGGATGCGCCAAGTCATTAAACGGCGCGTCGTGCGCAATATTTGGCATGACAGACAACGCGCGCACGCGATCTGTTTCAACCGCGCCATGCGGACGCAGTTGATCCAGCGTTTGATAGACCGCGCCAGTTGGACACGCGGCATCTGGAAATACAAGCAGCGCGTGCAAATTTTCTGGAAGCGGCGCGGGCTCAAGTTGCTCGCCAAGACCCGTGACAATCGCGCTGCCACCATCAATGAGAAATGGAACATCGGAGCCAAGTCGCGCGGCGATGTCGCGCAATGTTTCCCGCGACAACTTCAAATCAAAAAGTTCATTCAGCGCGCGCAACATTGCGGCCGCGTTGCTGGAACCACCACCAAGACCGCCGCCCACGGGAATTCTTTTCTCAAGCCGCATTTTAATTGGCAACTTGCGACCAACATGCGCCTCCACGGCCATGTGCGCGCGCACCGCCAAGTCCTTGGTGAAGGACCAATCAATTTCAGTTTTACGCCGCGCGTCTTTGTGCCAAATAATTGCGTATAGCGAAAACGAATTGGGCTCCAACACTTCTATAAATAGTTCGTCATGCAAAGACACAGTCACCATCCAACTTGCAATTGGATGCATGCGCTGCGCGTTGGGCGCGCCAACAGACAACGCCAAATTCAATTTGGCGGGAGCGAATGCGCAAATGGTGCGGCGCTGGTTCACGCCATGAAAGTAGCGGAGATTTGACCACTTCGGCTATCCTGAGAAACCCCGTATTGAACGCACTTGAACTTTTGCAAACGCCCGCGCCGTCACACTCAGGAGCCATCCATGTCCCAACCCGCCATCGTTGCAGCGCCAACCGCGCCTAAAAATTTCGTGCCAGCAAACACCAACGCCGCAGATTGGTCGCAACTTCAGCCTTTGTATCAATCGCTGATCACGCGCGAACTGAAGTGTCAGCGCTGCTTGGAAAAACTAATCTTGGATCGCAGCGATTTAGACGCCGCCGCTGAAGAAGCGCAGGCGAATTTGTATATCGCCATGACATGCCACACCGATGATGCGGCGGCAAAAAAAGGTTTTCTAGATTTTGTTGAGCACGTGGAGCCGCAACTGAAACGCGTGGGCTTTGAGCTAGACCAGAAAATTGCAAACAGCCCGCACGTGCCAAAGCTGGACGCCAATCGCTACGGCGTGTTGCTTCGCGCCGTGGGCCAAGAAGTAAAATTGTTCCGCGCGGAAAATGTGGCTCTGCAAACGCAAGCCACCAAACTGGATCAGTCCTACAGCGAAATCTCCGGCGCCATGGTGGTGAACTTTGAAGGCGAAGAAAAAACATTGCCGCAAATGGCGCGCTACCTGGAAGATTCCGACCGTGCCAAGCGCGAAGCAAGTTGGCGCGCGGTGGCGGAGCGCCGTCAACAAGATTGCACAAAGGTGCATGACATTTACAGCAAGCTCATCACGCTGCGCGACCAAATGGGCCGCAACGCCGGCTTTGATAATTTCCGCGACTTTCAACATCAGCGCATGCATCGATTTGATTACACACCCGCCGATTGCGGGCATTTTCACGAGGCCATTGAGAAACATTGCGTGCCGCTTGTTCGTGAAATGCAGAAGCAACGCGCCGCGGCTCTAGGTTTGCAAACCCTGCGTCCGTGGGATTTAAAAGTAGATGTGAAGGGCCGCGCCCCGCTTCGACCATTCACAAATGGCGAGGACTTGACTGCAAAAACTTCGCGCACCTACCGCAACATGGACGCGGGTCTTTCACAAATGTTCGACACCATGTTGGGTGGCGGATGTCTTGACCTTGAGAGTCGCAAAGGCAAAGCGCCGGGCGGTTATCAATATCAACGCCAAGCTTCGCGCAAGCCATTTATATTTATGAACGCCGTTGGCTTGCACCGCGATCTCATCACCATGGTGCATGAAGCCGGCCACGCGTTCCACAGTTTGCTTTCCAAGGAAGATCCGATTTTGTTGTATCGATCAAGTCCAACTGAGTTCGCGGAAGTAGCAAGCATGAGCCAGGAACTTCTCACGCTTCCATACCTCTCGGAATTTTTCAACGAAGCCGACGCAACGCGCGCCAAGCGTGAGTTGCTTGAGGGCGCAATCGCGGTGCTTCCGTGGGTGGCGCACATCGACGCGTTTCAACATTGGGTGTATCTCAATCCAACGCACACCGTGAAAGAGCGCGAGACCAAGTGGCTGGAACTGGACGCGCGCTTTGGCGGCCTGGTGGATTGGACTGGCCTTGAACAATTCCGCGCGTCGCTGTGGCAGCGTCAATTGCATTTGTACGGCATGCCCTTCTATTACATTGAGTACGGCATTGCGCAACTTGGCGCGCTGCAAGTGTGGCTGGCCAGTCTGACTAATGAAAAGCAGGCCATTGCCAATTACAAAGCCGGCCTTGCGCTTGGCGGCAGCAAGCCACTTCCACAATTATTCCAAACCGCCGGCATTCAATTTGATTTCACCGCGCCCATTGTTGAAAAACTCATGAGCGCCGTGGGCTCGCAACTGAAGCAACTTTCCTAATTTCACAAACTCATTACCCTCAGGACATCATGAAAAAAGTACTCATTCTTGGCGCTGGAAAAATTGGACGCATGTGCGCGCATCTTCTGCAACACAGTGGCGACTATGCGGTCACAAGTTTGGACAACAGCGCCGCGCACCTTGAGTGGGTGAGCAAGAATGTGACGGGCGTGAAATGTGTCAACGGTCGCTTTGATGACGCCAAAGCGCTTGACGCAAATTGCGCGGGCCAATGGGCCGTCGTGAGTTGCGCGCCATTTCATTGCAATGTGTTGATCGCGCAAAAAGCAAAAGCGCACGGCGCGCACTATTTGGACTTGACCGAAGATGTGGCCGTGACCAAGCAAGTGATCGCCATGTCGCAAGGCGCAAACACCGCGTTCATTCCGCAGTGCGGACTCGCGCCAGGTTTTATCACCATCGCCGCGTGGCATGTGGCCAAGGGCTTTGACAAGTTGCACGATTTGCGTTTGCGCGTGGGCGCCCTGCCGCGTTTTCCCAACAACGCCATGAAATATAATCTCACGTGGAGCACCGAGGGCCTGATCAATGAATATTGCCAGCCTTGCGAGGCCGTTCAAGACGGGCACTTTGTAACGGTTCCGCCGCTGGAGCAGCTTGAGCACATGCAAATTGACGGCATTGAACTTGAGGCTTTCAACACTTCAGGCGGACTTGGTTCGCTGGGCGAAACGCTCAAGGGCAAAATTCAAAATCTCAACTACAAGACCATGCGTTTCCCAGGCCACCGCGACCAATTAAAGTTGCTGATTGAAGATTTGGGTTTCAAGAATCACCGCGACGATCTGAAGAAGATTTTCGAGCGCGCCCTGCCCGCCACCGAGCAAGATCAAGTTGCCATCTTTGTAAGTTGCGTTGGCGAGAAGGACGGCCGCCTACTTGAGAAGACCTACGCCAAAATTGTTCTGCACAATGAAATCAACGGCTTGCCGTGGACCGCTATTCAAATCACAACCGCCGCCGGAATCACCGCCGTGCTTGATTTGCTCAAAGAAGGCGCGCTGGCTTCAAAGGGTTTTATTCGCAACGAAGATGTTCCGTTCGAGGCGTTCATTGCCAATCGATTTGGAAAGCATTACGCGTAATGAAATCACACACGCTGAACACCTTAAAGTTGCGCTTTGCGTTCACCGAAATTGTTTCGATAGCATCGCGCTCAACGCATGCCTGGTGAGATCGCCTTGGGTTCATTCTGCGTCTGTCCGGATGTATCGGCGGGCATCAGGTCGTCAAGAATGACCTGCCAGTTCTGATGGATTTCGTTGCGCTGTTGTAGAAGATCCTCGATCTTGATCTTGACTTCCTCTGCTCGATATCCCTTTTCCTTTGCGGCGTTGAGATCGGACCATTTCAGAAGCAAAGCCTCGGCTTTGGATCGCCAAACTTTGAATTCCAATTCCCATGATGACTGCATGCTTTCGATCCGCTCGAATATAAACTTTGATAGGTCTTTGCTAGCAAGCATCGCGGTGAACTTCGCACGCAATGCTTCACCCTTGGGGTCGCTGACAATTTCGGGATAGATCGTGCTATACGCAAGAAGCCGAAATTCTTTCTGCTGTTTGGCAGGAAGTTTCGATTCAATTCGCTCAATCGAGTTGATCTGGGAGACCCTCATTTGGCTTCCGATCTTTGATGGAGCTCGCATAAGTCTGTCCATTTGGGACGCCTGCGACGTAGGTCCGATTGTGCCAGCGAGTGCTTGATCTATCACCATGAGCCTTTGCAATACACCACCCCAACATGCTTTGCATTGCGCGGACTTCAAAGTGGACCAAGCGCGTTCATAATCGAGCAAATCCGCCTCCACTGATATGCGAACTGGGAATTCCCAGTCCAACTCGTCAATCATGCAACGCAGATCCAGGTCAGTGCCCCGTTGGGAGATTGGAAGAATGGAATTGGAATATCGGCGTCCAGCTCGAAGGATGAACGATTCGAGAATGGTCGCCCCGATACTCCCATCTTTTGCTTGCGACCCACGGGCTTCAAGTAATTTGGCGTCAAGGCAGTCTTGCAGCGACTGTATAAAGTTTGTTTCTGCGGAAACAAGAGCCCGCTCGATCTCCTGCGCTTCGTGAGATTGATCACGAATCTGTTCGGTTGTGATCAGTAATCCTTGTTTATCCTCGTCAGAGAGCTTGCGAGATATACCGAGGTATTTGTCGGCATGGCGTGAACCCACACCATCAAATTCCGCAATGTATAATGTGTACTTTTCCGCGGCGCACGTGACCAGGATTTGGCGCACATCATCTGGAATCGGCAGTTTCGTAATTCGATCAGCAAGTTCCGCACGAGTGAGTGCTCCCGAGAAATTCCTGAAATTGAGATATCCACCGCCAATCTTGCGGGAATCACCAGGAGTAAATGATTTCGATGGGTCTTTGGCGCCAAAGATCCGCGGATCAATGGTTGGGGGAACTGCGAAAGCGAGGACCGCAACGCAAAGGAATAATGGGATGTTGAATGAAATTGTGAAATGTACATTTCTCAAATTCAAGTTCCTTTCATGTGTCATGAAACCCGGGCGAAACTTCAATTTAAGCGTATATCATTGACGGTGTTGGTGCAGAATATATTCCCTCGCTTTATTTGTAATATCAGGAATATCACAATTATAAAATCAGACATTTTGAATTTATTGATCCTTAGCCTGTTCTTCATTGTGGCAGCCGCATGTGCTGAAAAGGAAGACTGTTTGATTGCTTCTACTTGTTTTAGTTGGGTGGGTATGTCATCGGATGTTACGAAACTAAACAAGGGTCTTTTGTGGCGTCGAATCATTGAGGAAGGCGTGCAAAAGACTGATGCGATGGAACACGGACATAACTGTTATGTGTTCCGAAAGGAAGTCTCGGTCGATGAGGTGTATGTTGACAAGAAAACATTTTTAGTGATGCGTTGGGATGGATTCCAGCCTGGGATTCAACGTATTCGCCCCTTCGAAATCACTTTGCTGCCTGAGATACCAAAAGACTTTGAGTGGCGAATAAAGCCATCTAGGGATATTGCACCGCATAGTGAGCCAATTGGTGTTGAATGGGAGATACAAGTTGGGAAGTAAATTCCTATCCCAGAAGCGTTCTGGTTTCTGCGTGGCGATTGGCTTGTTGCTTGCGATTGGAACAGCATTCATCTGCTATATCGCCTGCCTTCGACCGACCGAGCGGGGTCGGCACGAGTTTTCTCCAGACCAAGTTGCGTGTTATGCGGGTGACGGTTCGTGGTTGGCCACACTGCCCCTGGAGTTTCCTAAGTATTCGGAGTTGTCCAATGACTGTGGGTTCGGTTTCCGGCAAATCACATTGCTACTTCCCACAAGTTTGCAGACAAATCCGCCGACCTACACCGCCCAACATCTCTTGACCACGCTGGGTTGGCCTCAACCAATTTTCTCGTCCGGTTCCGATTGGCTGGCAAGCACTCATTTCCACTTCCCCACGCGTGGCCATACTTTTCCCGTGGAGATTCACCCCAATCTCGTCCCGCAGACCAATCCTTCGGCGACCACTCTTCACTGGTCTGGCATTATTTTCGACACGATCACTTTCGGTCTGCCGGTGCTCGCATTAATGATGATGACTGCCACAGTCGTAAGTCGAACCGGTGTGTGGTTGCGCCGCGCAGTTTTGATCGTGACTGCCTCGTGGTGGATCGCGATTGCTCTTCCTTCTATTGGGATGTTCGCCTTGTTTCATACCGCGCAGGGGCATGGAGAAAATGACGAGTACTCATTTCGAATCATTCCATCGGCAGCTGGACAACAAATTATTCCGTATGCGCATGAGGAATGGCATCCCGTCGTAACAGATGGAGAGCAAGAGCCTGACACCCCGCTCACGTACAAATTCAAAAAGGTTTCGACTGCATCAGATGAGTGGATGCTCGATCAAATTTTAGAGATGCAAGCTATTCAATGTGATCCTCCGTTGTGTGACTTTGCGGTCTCTTGGAGACAACATTTTCACAAATCTCCGCATTTAAAATTTACTGTGAGGATAGGAGATGTGGTGGTGGCGGGCTGGCCCATGCAGGCTTTCAGTAAAGGGGACGGAACTTTCCTAATGTTTGTGAATGATCTGTCGCACCTGGATGTTCAGTGGCTCCCGTGGTTGGGGAATGTCACCGTGCTGTCGGCAGGGCTTGCGATCATCTGCTACCCCGTGGGAATAATTCGCCGCTGGCGCCGTGTCGCTCCCGGACAATGCACAACTTGTAGATACCCGCTCAACGGCTCAGCGATCTGTCCGGAATGCGGGCATGCATTTCCAAGCAAGCGTTGAGTCGTTGTTGCCGTAGTCCACGAACGGTTCGCATCACAGTTCTGCGTCCTATTATAAATCCATGTCAACCGTATTAAAGATGAGTGTCGC
>CAIUGT010000025.1 GCA_903898755.1 uncultured bacterium
ACCCGTAGGTAAATGTCTGATCAAAGAACGGCTGCGATGTAGTTCCACCGCCCGCGCTTGTGCCATTGACTTTCATGGTGACGTTGCCCTTGAACTGAATAGTCAGCACATCGGTTGTGAGCATGTTGGTGGTCTCAACAGAGAAGCGACCAAGCATGATGCGCTTGTCGAGATATGTGCCAGCCAAGTCTGCTGTGATTCCGTAATAGTTGACAAGCTTGGGGTGTCGACCGTCACGCAACATGAAAGATTTGTAAATTTTTAAAAAAAGATGGGTTTGTTGTCTTAAAAATAGGTTTTTTGTAAGTGGTACAGTCTTTAAAAGTATCCGCCCCACAATCAATTCTTGTAGTCCACAAGTTCACTTGATTACGAGCAGATTTTAAATTCAACCCCATACAAGAAGACCACCATGAAACCAACACACAAATTATTCGCGGCCGGCGCGGCTGTTTTGATTGCGGCGGCAAGTCAACTTGTACTCACCAGCAATCAGACCGCTACCGCTCAAGCAAACCAGCCGCCACTGAAACAAGCCATCATTGTGTTGCGTCATGGGGAAGATCCAAGCGCGAACCCAGACGGCACTTCCACGGTTCCCTATGTCCAAAATGATGGAGTTGGCCTGAGCAACTATTGGAGAAGTATTTGTCCTACGTGGCCCAAAATTACAAATATGGCAAGCACGCAAACCGTGTATGCCAATGGCAATTATCAAACTCAAACGCACAGATCGGTGACCACATTTCAGCACGGCTTAAACACGATCGGAGAAGCGCAGGCCGAGCGATTGAAGAATGAGCTTCCTGGCATTTTGGAATTTCAGGGGATAGCGCCCGTCAAGCGCGTGGTCACAATCAATCCATGTCCGGAATCATCTTCACCAAATCCGTTTGACACCGTGTATCCATTTCTCGTGGGCAATACGGCATTTGGTGAGATCAACAACCAGACAACAACCAACGCAGAAGGGAAGGTTGTTCCCACCGCGGCGGCATGCAAGTCATTGTTGTTGCTTGATAATGAAGGACCAAAAACAGATAATGTGTCCAACGATTTGCAGGCAGTTTTGAATAGGGATGCGCTTTTACCAACAGCGGCCGAGGGCGGCGGGTCCACCATTTTGTGTTGGGAAGGACACGCGTTGTTAGATCAGGAATCATTAAATTCTATTTTGAAACAGCTCCAGGGCCAAGCCATAACAGAACATGCTGTAGATCTCCCGCAGATGAGCAAGGGAAACGTTCTTTATATTTTCACAAAGAGAGAGAACACGGGGCCGGGCACATCTCTTCCGGTGCAAAAATATAATCTTGTTATTTACCGCGCGATTAGGTCCCCGAGCACGGCCATTGGTAAGTTAACTTGGACTCGTTCATACGAAGTGAATCAGGTTCCCACGAACGGTAACGTGGAGGCCTTTTCAACGATCAGTAGCACTGTGCCAAAAGATGCAGACTCGATGAACTTTAGTTATTGAGGGAAGTGTGCGTGTGCGGCGTGGCCTTGGCGGATTTGGCCATGAACGGCGCACCACCATTGCCGATAGGATTTCTTGCGCGGCGTTTTAGCCTGGCATAAACAAAGAAAGATTTAAATTCAATGAACAACAAAAAAACAATGTGGATGTCGGGCATGGTGATTGCGGCTTCGGTTTGTCTTGCAGCGATTTTGGGTGGGGCGAATCAGGCTCCGCCACCAGCAGCGGCAGCACCAGAGAAGGAAGCTCGCGAAGCTGTGGCGCAATTTTATATAGCGCTGAACGCGATGTTTACGGGCGACATCAAACCCATGAACGATGTTTGGTCGCATGCCGCTGATGTCACCTACATGGGCCCAGCCGGCGGATATCAAATTGGATGGAAAAATGTGGGCGAAGAGTTGGGTCGACAGGCCGCGATGAAGTTGGGCGGAAAGATTGAGCCATCGGACATTCACGTGATTGCTATTGGTGGCGCGTTGGCCATAGTGAGCAATTATGAGAAGGGCGAGAACCTTGATGCAACAGGAAAAAAAATTCCGGTTTCAATCCGCGCCACCACAACGTTTCGCTGCGAAGGCGGCAAGTGGAAAATGATTGGGCATCACACGGATGTGTTGCCGTCGCTCGCCAAGTAAATAGCGATTAATTTGATGGAAGCGAGTAGCCGTCGGTCAACGTGGACATGAAGTTCACAAGATCAATTTCTTCTTGTTCGGTCAGTCCAAGATTTCCAACCTCACCGTAGCCGTTGGTGTTTGGATTTATGTTGGCAGGACGCGTTTCGCCATCAGCCAAAGGCTTGGCGCCGGTCGGATTGGTCAGCGTGAGCGGCGAAATAATTTCGGGCTTGTCCCACAGCGGCTTGCCTTTCAAATTGGCGTACGGATCTGGCAATGTGAAATCAATCACCTCACCTGGCACGGTGGTCAGATTTCTGGTGTTGTAGAAATGCACAACCTGTTTCAAACTTTTAAACAGACCGTTGTGCATGTAATTTTTCACGAACGCCGGATACGGGCGCTTGTCCACGTTGCGAATAGTGGGGGACAGAAACATTCCGTTCACGGCAAGAAAGTCACCGCGGCCGTCGCTGCCAGGCCCAACATTTCCAATAGGCAAACCTTGCTTGGGATAGAGAAACCCACCAAGACCGTAATCAATAAAGTTTTCGCCTTGCGCGTTGTAACCAGGATTGCTGGGGTCGGTCATTTTATAAAAAGGGTTGGCCATGTTTTTAGGAATGCCAAGATTGGCGTAGCAAAACATGGTGAACACATTTTTGCCATTGGTCGCCGCTGTTAATTCGCTGTCGTTTGCCGATGAATGACATTGCGAACATTTGGCCTTGCCAAAATAAAGCGCGCGCCCATTTTCTTGCGAGGCCGTGAATGTGTATTTGTTCGACGGCGGCACCGCGTGCGTGGATGAGTCGTACTGCGAACTAAATTGATTGATCTCACGCGAGGCCTCAAACGCCGCGATGGCTTGCGAGAACAAAACATAAATTTTGTCTGGCGTGTTGGTGGTGAACACATTTTCGCCGTACACCTGCTTCAACAGCGGCGTGTAGGGGCGCGACTTTAATTTCTCCACCAGCACGGGCGAATATGGAAAACTTGGATTCGCCGCGGACGGCGCCGACGTGTTGTTCATTTCGTTTGGATTCACTGGTGGCCCTTGCGATTGCTCCGCGGGAGTCGCGGCGCGGCCATCCCAAAATTGACCGCCGGTATATGCGCCAACTTTTTCTCCAAGCGTGACACCCGTGGGACTAAACGACGCGTAGTTGTATGTGTACGGTTTGCGATCACCAACACGGCCCGAGATAACTCCTGGCGTGTCGCAACCAATGGCGTTGATGCGCGAACTTGGACCAACAAAGCCAGTCTCCGGCGTGTGGCATGCCGCGCATGATTGACCCGGTGGATTTGAAAGCGTGGCATCAAACACCATGAACTTTCCAAGTTGCTCAACTGGTGTCAGTGGAACAATGTTTGGCGGAAGCGGTGGTTGGGGAAGCGGTCCATTCAGTGAACTCCACGCGTTGCGCACCAGCATAAGGTCGCCTTCATTCACAACTCCGTCGTTGTTCAAGTCTTCTGGGCAACCCGTGCAATTTCCATAACCAACCGCGACATTCACAATGCCAAGATCAACATCATCAACCACGCCGTCGCCGTTGAGATCTGCCCGAGGAAAATCTGTTTGAAGAGCGGGAGTTTTTTGTTTCGCTGCTATTTCAACCGGAGCATTTTGAGCGGCCGCAATAAATACGAACGCGGCGCCAAGACCAAGCATGGAGAACATGGCTGGAGTGCGCAACGCGCGCGGCAAGAGATTTTGTTTCACAAGAAATTTCATTTCAACAATATATGTCTACCCAACGACCTTATGTATATTTATAAAAGATGGAACTCAATAAACACACTGTTCAATTGTTTGCAGTGTTTATTTTTTTTGTGACCATTGCCGCCCACGCTCAAACAGCTATCGCTCCTCAGCCAAATAATCCATCTTCTGAGGCTTCAAAGCTCCCCGCAAACGCAGACACACATGCGCAAACTCCCGCACCCGCAGAACACAAAACACATCTCAGGGCGGACTTGGATCACGACGGCGTGCCTGAATCACAATTACAAATTGAGAAAAGTGAAAATATTGGTCCGCAAAGCGAAGGCGCCGCCGATGAGAAATTAAGTGGTCCTTGGCCCTGGGAGCAAAACGCAATGCTTGGCGATTTGTTTGGCGCGCGCAGCGATCTTCAAAATGCCGGCATTACTTTTCAAGGTAGCGCCACGCTTGATTTTATAAACGCGCTCAACGGCGCGCCCGTGAACGGCTTCAGCATGGCTTCACTGATTGACGCGAATTTATCTGTAAACACCCAAAAACTGTTTGGTCTACAGGGCGGTGAAGTATTTTTAGATTTTCAAAGCGCGGCACAAACGCGTCAGCTGAACGAACTTGTTCCTGACTATTGGGGCTTTGACGCAATTAATTCTTACGGTTCATTTACGGAACTTTCGCAGTACTGGTATCAGCAAGAAATTATTGGCGACCGTCTCATGGTGAAGTTTGGAAAGATTGATGCCAACGTTGACTTTGCCGTTCCATGCACTGGCACTAACTTTGTGAATAGCGCCGCCTATTTTCCCGGCGCGCTTGTGGTGAACATGCCCACGTATCCGCTTCAGGCCGGCGGCGTAGAAATTGTGACCAAGCCTTTCGAAAATTTCGACGCACGCTTTGGCTTTTTTGATGGCTCCAACAATTACATCAATCCCAGAACGGGCGCTCCTGGCACCAACACGGGCAACAGTGGTCTAGGAAGTTTTCTTTGGGATAACCCCGGCAGTTATTTTTTAATCGCGGAAGCCGGGCCAGATTGGACAGTCAGTGGGCACAAAGGAAAGTTTCGCGCGGGTTGGTTTGAGCAGTTGGGCGACACGAATCTTTCTGGCGTGAACGGCAACAGTGTTGGAAATGGTCCGGTTGGAACATACGCCTACGCCAATCAACAATTATTCAATGAAGACCCAGACGGATTGCAGGGCCTTGAAGTGTTTGGCCAGTTCAGTTGGAGCGATCCCAATCAAAATTCAACGCAGTGGAGCATGATGCTTGGTTCGCAGTGGGAGGGATTGATCGACGTTCGCCCCAATGACACGGTTGGATTGCTTTGGGCTTACAACCAATTCACCGAAAATAGCGCACTGACAACCGCGCCTGGTTCCTCTGAAACAATTTTGGAAACATTTTATAACGTGCAGGTGACGCCGTGGTTTTTAATTCAGCCTGATATGCAATACATAAGTCAACCCAGTCCTATCTCCACGCAAAGTATTCCTGGCGCATTTGTGTTCACCATGCGACTTACGTTTATATTTTAAATCGCATTCAATTTCTATTGCGTGCGTTTGTAACTTGGTGGTATTCAAGGGCAACTATTCAAATCATGAATCACGCACAACATTGTATTTCAGTATTTAAAAATGCCCGCGCCCGCATTGCCGCGCCATTCATTCTTACAGCACTGTCACTGTTGTCCGGTTGCGCCACTGCTTCATCACGCGCCGCGTATTGTCCACCCAAGGGCACGTGGGAAAGAAAGTCGCCCGCGGAAGCCGGCTTTGACGCCACGCAACTTGCCCAAGCAATCGCGTGGGCGCAGACACAACCAACGGATTGGCCAACGGATTTTTCCAAACAGACGGAAATATTTGGCAAGCAACTTGGTCCAGTACCAAAGACTCGCGCCGCCACGAACGGAATTATTCTTCGCCACGGTTACATCGTTGCGGAATTTGGCGACGTTGAAGCAGTGGACCCCTCATACAGCATGGCCAAAAGTTACTTGTCAACCATTCTTGGTTTAACAATTGATCGCGGCATGATTGGCGACGTTCACGATGAAGTTGGATTGCTTGTGAAAGATGGCGGCTACGACTTGCCGCACAATTCCAAAGTGACGTGGAAACATCACGCAACACAAAGCAGCGAGTGGCAGGGCGAATTGTTTGGAAAGTCCACCACTTTTGTTGGCAAGGAAGAATATGGCCACGCCGCAGCGAAGCCGCGCGACATTCACGAGCCCGGCACTTTTTATGAATACAACGACGTGCGCATGAATCGTCTTGCGTTGTCGCTACTTCGCTTGTGGCAACGACCGCTGCCCGACGTGTTGAAAACAGAAATCATGGATCCAATTGGCGCGTCCAATACTTGGCGCTACATCCCATATGACAACGCGTTTGTTGATGTGAATGGAACAATGATGGGATCGGTCAGCGGTGGCACGCGATGGGGCGGCGGACTGTGGATGGACTCGCTGGATCACGCGCGCTTTGGACTTTTAATTTCGCGCGATGGAAATTGGAATGGCAAACAAATTATTTCAAGCCAGTGGATTGAACAAGCGACGCGCCCGCAGGGCATGAACCCCGAGTACGGATATTTGTGGTGGCTGAACACCACGGGTCGCTGGCCCGCCGCGCCCAAGACATGTTTTTCCGCGCAGGGTGCGGGCGACAACTCCATTTGGATTGATCGCGAACACGATCTTGTTGTGGTCTGGCGTTGGCACAAGGGCGCGGAAGTTCCGGCCGAGTTCTACAAGCGGATCTTGCAGGCGCTTACGGATGCGTGAAGCGCACGCTTTGATTGAATAGGTAAGAACTAGGTGGGTTCTGTTATGCACGTCCAACCGCGCCGTGTGACATTCGTGCGGCAACTTCTTGCGCCAAATTCGCCTCGCTCCAATTTGGGTACTGGGCACGAACGCCGGCTGCAACAAGTGTTCGTGCGGAGCGCCACATGGCGTCAAGCACCGCAAGTTTCTGGGCAGGTGTTTGAAGACGCAGAATTGAAATGAGCGCGGGATCACAACGATCAGAAAGTTCGTGTTGAAAACCCGAGTGTTGCATGCGCTTATGGTAGTCGCTGAGTCGGGAAATTAATTCTGTCCACGCCTGAAGTGTTTTGCCGCGCAAAAAAAACCTCACGGCTTTTTGGGGCCGTGCGGTTGTGTTTATTAACTTTCAATCACCGCCTGTCACGCGCCACTCACTGCGGGCACGGTCCGTAGTTGATCAACAGAAAACCAATATCCGCGCTGTTCACTTCACCATCGCCGTCCAGGTCGCCGCAGTTCAGTTGCGCGGAGAGGCCGGCGTTTTCAGAAGTGAGCGTTGCAATTTGGCCGTTGGCCGCGGCAAGTTCGACAAGATCTAGAATGCCGTTCGAGTTTGAATCGCGCCCTGGATCCTGCGCAATTTCGTAACTGTCTAGAATTCCATTCAAGTTGCGATCAAGCGTTGGGTTCTGCGCAATTTCGTAACTGTCCAGAATTCCATTTAAGTCGCGATCAAGCGTCGGGTCCTGGACAATTTCGCAACTGTCCAGCTTGCCATTCAAGTTGCGATCAAGCGTTGGATCTTGCGCAATTTCGACAGTGTCGGAAATACTGTCGACGTCGCAGTCAGTGCCACCGTTCAGAGCAATGGTGTGGTAGGCACCACCCGCGATAGCAGAAACGCCGCTATTGGCAGAGGCAGGACTGTTGCATTGACCGAAGCGGTTGTCACCCCAAGCTAGAACCGCGCCATCTTTCAGAGCGATGGTGTGATACGTACCACCCGCGATAGCAGAAACGCCGCTATTGGCAGAGTCGGGAATGTCGCATTGACCGGCGTTGTTGAAACCCCAAGCCAGAACCGCGCCATCTTTCAGAGCGATGGTGTGTCCGTAACCACCCGCGATAGCAGTAACGCCGCTATTGGCAGAGGCAGGAATGGTGCATTGACCGTCGTAGGTTGCACCCCAAGCCGTAACAAAGCCACTGATGTCAGCCGACGCGCGAGACGCACAAAACAAAGGCGCGGCCACACATGCGGCAACAAGAATGAAGGACCGAGCTACGGACGATAAAGATGTGAGTTTAAGTTGCATGTGAAGGCTTTCTAAAAAATGGAAGGAAAGAAATTTGTAAAAAAGTGTTCACCGTTCAGCGTCGACGTCGACCCATCAAGCCCGCAAGACCCAGCAGCGCAAATGCGCCTGGAGCCGGCACGAACCCGTAGGTAAATGTCTGATCAAAGAACGGCTGCGATGTAGTTCCACCGCCCGCGCTTGTGCCATTGACTTTCATGGTGACGTTGCCCTTGAACTGAATAGTCAGCACATCGGTTGTGAGCATGTTGGTGGTCTCAACAG